>DASRXO010000418.1:0-2378 GCA_035654095.1 Telluria sp. | reverse complement strand
GCCGATCGCCAGCAGCAGGACGCCGGCCGCGGTGACCAGCGTCAGGCGTCCCGGCAGCGCCAGGCAGGCCCACAAGGCGCCGCAGCCGAGCAGGATCGAGATGCCGGCGCCGGGCGGGGTGCCGCCGCGCTGCAGGACGAGTGAGGCGATGCCGGCGATCGCCAGCAGCGCGCTGCCGGCCGCCGCGGCGCGCAGACGCATGCCGGCCTCGCGCACGAAGGGCCAGGTGCCGCGCTGCCAGGCGGCGGCGCCCGCTGCCGCGAGTGCGCCGCACAGGCCGAGCGCGATCCACCATGCGGCGCCGGCCGGCAGCGCCCACAGCGCGCGCCGCTGCCAGCGCCATTCCACCTGCGGCGGCAACTGGACGCGCGCTTCGGGGAACAGCGCAACGTGGCGCGATGGCGACAGCGTGAGGCGGTCGCCGTCGATCTGCAAGGGCAGCCGGGTGTGGCCGACGATCAAGGCGTTGACGTCGGCCAGCGCCTCTTCTCTTTGCGCGAGATCGGCCGCGACCGCGCCGGCGCCCAGCATCAGCGGCGTGCGCTCGGCGCCGCCGGCGCTGCTCGACAACAGCAGCTGGCCCTTGCTGCGCGCCAGCGTGGCGCTGCCGAAGGCCACGTAGTCGATGCCGAGCCGGTTGTCGCAATACAGGTTGCCGCCGAAGGTCAGCGGACGCGCCAGCGTCAGCGCGCGCGGCGCCCAGCGGTTCCACCAGGCCAGCGCACGCGTCGCGAGGCGGGCCTCGGGGCAGGGCGCTTGCGGGCTGCCGTTGCGCAGCAGGGTCGCGCCGTCGTAGCTCCAGCGCCGCCCGTCTTGCGAGAATTCGATCTTGCGGTCGCTGGCCGTATCGACCTGGAACAGCGCGCCGCCGAGGCGGAACTGCTGGTCGGCGCGCAGCGCCGTGCTGCCCATGCGGCGTTCGCCGCTATCGCGTTCGAGCACCACCAGCTTGCCGGCGCTGGCGTTGCGCGCCCACCAGCGGCCGTCGTCGTCGCGGCGCAGCGCGAGGTGGCTGATGTCGGCCTGCGGCGCGGCCAGTTCGCGTTGGCCGAGCACGATCGCCTCGCCGGGCTTGAGGGTGACCGCGACCGAGGCCGGAAACCAGGCTTCGGGCGCGCGCCACAAGGCCAGCAGCTGCAAGGCGCACAGCGTCCCGAGCAGGCCGGCGGCGAGCATGAACAGGCTGGTGCGGCGCGGCTTCATGCGGCGCTCCGCAAGGCATCGTAGGCGCGCGTGCGCGCCAGGCGCGGCATCGGCGCCGGGGCCGGGCGAGCCATCGCGCGCCGGATGTCGGCGATCATGCGGCTGATCTTGATCGCATGCTGCGGGCGCTGTTCGCGTTGGACGCCGACCAGCGCGCGCAGCAGGGCCAGCGCCTGCGCGCTACCCGACGCATCGCTGGCGCCGGCCGGGCACCAGGTACTGTCGCGCGTATCGCGCAGCTGGCGCTCGATGCGGTGGGTGAACAGGGCCGCCTCGTCCTCGCGCAGGGTGGGCGGCATGACGCCGCCGTGGCGCGCCAGCAGGGCCGCCGCGCCGCCGCTCTGGTGTTCGCGGTAGGCCTGGCCGCAGTCGCTGCAAAAACGCAGCGGCAGGCCGCCGCTGACGAGGTAGTAGAACATCGCGCCGAGCGCGAAATAATCGGTGCGCGCGTCGGTGTCGTAACCATGTTCGGAGGCCGGAAAGAACTGCTCGGGCGCCTGCCAGTTGGCGGTGCCCACGTAGGAGTGCGCGTGCAGGTCGCCGAGCAGGCGGTTGGTGCCGAAATCGGCCAGCTTGACGGTGCCGTGCTGTACGTCGAGCAGCACGTTGGCGGGCTTCAGGTCGAGGTAGCGCCAGCCGTACTGGTGGACCTTGGCCAGCGCCTGGTTGATCTGCGCCAGCCAGTCGAGCACCTGGGCGAACTCGATCGGGCGGCCGGCGCTGCGTTCCGACGTGACGTATTTGGCAAGGTCGCCGTCCAGCAGTTCGAGCGCCATGACCGGCAGGCCGGCGTGTTCGCCGCTGTCGAGCAGGTGCACGATATGGCGCTCGTCCCAGGGTTCGAGCGAGCGCAGGAAGGCGATTTCGTTGTGGGCGCTGGCGATCCAGCGTTCGCGCTGGGCCGGCAGCGCGCGTTCCATCTGCGACCGGTTGACCAGTTTAAGCGCCACGTCCTTGGCCGCGCCGGGCGCCCGCGCGCGCCAGACGACGCCATAGGCCGATCCGGCCAGTGGTGCGCCGAGGCGGTATTCGCCTGCGGCCAGTGTAATGATGGTGCCCGCTTCCAGCATGATTCCCCCGTGACGGCACGACGGCACGCGCCGTCAGCGATGCCTAGCCGAGGGGAGGCGAAAAAAAACGCCGGCGGCGCAAAGCCGTCGGCGTCCTTATGAAAG
>DASRXO010000417.1:0-3528 GCA_035654095.1 Telluria sp. | reverse complement strand
ATCTCGGCCAGCCCGCGCGTGATCAGCGCGGCGCGCGCATTCAGCCCGAGGCCCATGCCGTCCGCCGCGCCGGTCGCGATCGCCAGTACGTTCTTGACCGCGCCGCCGACTTCCACGCCGACCATGTCGTCGCAGGAATATACGCGGATGCTGCCGCCGTGCACGATGCCCACCACGCGCTCGCGCAGCGCCGCCGAATCGGAGGCCACGGTCAGCGCGCACGGCAGGCCGCGCGCCACTTCCTGTGCGAACGACGGCCCCGACAGCGCCGCGCCCGCCACGTTCTCGCCCAGCACCTCGCGCACCACCTGATGCGGCAGCAGGCCGCTGCCGCCTTCGAAACCCTTGCACAGCCAGACAATGTTCGGAATCGCGTACGGCTTGAGTTGTTCGAGCAGCGGCCGCAGCCCGGCCACCGGACAGGCCGCGATCAGCAGCGGCGCGGCGCCCGGCGCGGCGTCGATCACGTGCGACAGCGCCGCCTCGAAATCCGCAGAGACCGCGAGCGTGGCCGGCAGTGCGAAGCCGGGCAGGTAGGCCGCGTTTTCGCGCGCCCGGTCCATCGCCTGCATGGCGGCGGCATTGCGGCCCCAGATCAGCACGTCGTGGCGCGCGGACAGCGCCATCGCCACGGCGGTGCCCCAGGCGCCGGCGCCGAGCACCGTGATCTTGCTGCGGGAGAGTGTGGAATCGTGCATGGAACCCCAGGGGGTGGCGGGATCAGATACCCCAGATGTCGGCGGCCTTGACGAAGCCGGTGATGCCGTCCTTGTGGCGCACCTTGGCCCAGCTGCCGGCTTGCGGATCGACCAGCTCGAGCAGCACGCCCTTGTCGGCCGTCATCACCACCGGGGCGGCCTCGTCGGCCGTGGCGCGCACCTTGGCGTTGGGCGCGCGCACCACCACGTTGCGCTTGGCGCTCAGCGACTTCGCTTCGGTCCACGCCATGTCGCCGTTCACGTCGCGCACCTTGACCCATTCGCCGTAGCTCAGCACGACCTCGACCGGCATGCCGGTCGGCGCGACGAACAGCTTGCCGCCTTTCAGCGAGGGCGCGTCGTACAGGATGGCGGGGGCGGCTCCCACCGACTTGAAATCGAAAGCCTGGCCGGCGGCCGATGCCAGCAACAGCACAGCGCCTGCGATCAAACGGGGAAAATTCATGGCCTGGCCTTCGCCTTGGATGAAGGGCGGGACGGGCGGCTGCCCATCCCGCGGTCTTGCTTTAGTTGACCGTACCGGCCGGTGCGGCCGCTGCGGCTTCAGCCAGGGCCTGGCGGCGCTGCTGGTAGAACACTTCGAAGTTGATCTCGGCCAGGTGCACGGGCGGGAAGCCGGCGCGCGTGATCACGTCGGCGATATTGCCGCGCAGGTAAGGGTAGACGATGTTCGGGCAACCGATGCCCAGCAGCGGATCCATCTGGTCGGCGGGGATGTTGCGCGCCTCGAAGATGCCGGCTTGCTTGCCTTCGACCAGGAACGCGACCTTGTCCTTGACCTTGGCGGTCACCGTGATCGTCACGGTCGACTCGTAGATGCCGTCGGCGATCGCCTCGGCGCCCACGTCGAGCGACACTTCGATGGTCGGCGCTTCCTGCTCGAGGAAGATGGCCGGGGAATTCGGTTGTTCCAGCGACATGTCCTTCAGGTAGACGCGTTGGATTTGGAAGACTGGTTGCAAGGTTTCGTCAGACATGGAACGCTTTCGTTGAGAAATAAAAAGAACGGCGCGGACGCCGTTCCATCTGTGCTTGAAATCAAACGCGACGGCAATTGTATCAAAACCAATTACATGTCCCTAGTTTTGTCGGACCCGCCACAGTTTGGGCTTAAGCGCCATTTAACAAGGGATCGAGGCGTCCCACCTGATCGAGCGCATACAAATCGTCGAAGCCGCCGACGTGGGTGTCGCCAACGTAAATCTGGGGCACCGTGCGGCGGCCGGTCTTTTGCATCATCAGCATACGCTGCTCGGGGTCGAGGTCGACGCGGATTTTTTCGATCTCGGTCACGCCCTTGGCTTCGAGCAGGCGCTCGGCGCGCACGCAATACGGGCATACCGCGGTGGTGTACATCACAACATGGCTGGTCATCGCTGCTCCTTCCTGTCGCTTACTTGGCAATCGGCAGGCCTGCCGCCTGCCACGCCGTCAGGCCGCCGTCGAGGCTGACCACATCGTCGAAACCGGCCGCGGCCAGCTGGCGCACCGCCTTGTCGGCCCGCGCGCCGCTCTGGCACACGACCACGATGGTCCGGGTTTTCGACTTATCGAGCTCGCCGATCCGTCCCGCCAAGTCTGCCAGCGGAATGTTTTTCGCGTCGCGCAAATGCCCGTTTGAAAATTCCGCCGTATCGCGCACATCGAGGATGGTAGTCTTGCCCCGGTTGATCAGTTGCGTCGCTTGCAGCGGCGAGGCGCGTTTGCCGCGCGGCTGCAGTGCCGGCCAGAGCAAGGCGCCGCCCGACAGCACGACGATGGCGACGATGAAAATGTGATCGAGAATGAATTTCACGGTGTCCTAATGGTTTAAGTCAATCCGCGCATTATAAAATAGAAGCTGGATCGGAATAATTTCACCCTCTTTTTTTGAAAATAGTTGAAAAAGCCTATGTATAAAATCGTCTTCATGCGCCATGGCGAATCGACCTGGAACCTCGAAAACCGCTTCACCGGCTGGACCGACGTCGACCTGACGGCCAAGGGCGTGGCCGAAGCGCGCAGCGCCGGCGTGGTGCTCAAGGACGCCGGCTTCAGCTTCGACCTGGCCTACACCTCGGTGCTCAAGCGCGCGATCCGCACGCTCTGGCTGACGATGGACGAGATGGACATGATGTGGCTGCCCGTGCAGAACGACTGGCGCCTCAACGAGCGCCACTACGGCGCGCTGCAAGGCCTCGACAAGGCCGAGACCGCCGCCAAGTATGGCGACGCCCAGGTGCTGGTCTGGCGCCGCAGCTACGACGTGCAGCCGCCGCCGCTGACCGAGGACGATCCGCGCACCTCGTTCGACGACCCGCGCTACGCCGGCCTGCCGAAGGCGGCGATCCCGCTGACCGAATGCCTGAAGGACACCGTGGCGCGCGTGATGCCGGCCTGGGACGAGCAGATTGCGCCCGCCATCCGCGCCGGCAAGAAGATCCTGATCTCGGCCCATGGCAACAGCCTGCGCGCCCTGATCAAGATGCTCGACGGGATCAGCGACGAAGACATCGTCGGCCTTAACATCCCCAACGGCCAGCCGCTGGTCTACGAGCTCGACGCCGATCTCAAGCCGATCCGCCACTACTACCTGGGCAACCAGGAGGCGATCGCCGCCGCCGTCGCCGCGGTCGCCAGCCAAGGGAAGGCCAAGTAAGTTTTGCAGCGAGCCCTGACGAAGTTATCCGGCGCCGCCTGGCTGTGCCTGGCCCTCGGCCTCGGCCTGGCCGCGCCCGCCGCGTCCGCCGCCGGGCCGACCGAGCGCAGCAAGCAGAAGGCGGCGGCCGAGGCGACCCGCGCCGGCATCCAGCAAAAGCTGTCGATCCTG
>DASRXO010000416.1:0-4576 GCA_035654095.1 Telluria sp. | reverse complement strand
GCAAGGCCTTCGAAAAAGGCCTGATCAGCGAGAACGCGGCGCCGAGCGACGACGAAGCCTACCAGCTGGTGTTCCTGCCGGGCTTCTCGACCAAGGAGCAGGCCACCTCGGTGTCCGGCCGCGGCGTCGGCATGGACGTGGTGAAGACCGCGGTCGAGAAGAACCGCGGCGCGATCCATATCGAATCCGCGCTCGGCCACGGCACCAAGTTCGCGATCCGCCTGCCGATCGAACTGTCGATCGTGCCGACCATGCTGGTCTCGACCTCGGGCGCCGCGCTGGCGCTGCCGATGGCGGTGGTGCAGCGCGTGGTCGAACTGCCCGAGACCTTCATGCAGGTGGGCGGCGCGCCGGTGCTGAAAGACCAGGGCCGGCCGCTGCCGGTGCGCTCGCTGGCCGCCTCGCTCGGCTACGAGCACTGTTCGGAGCGGGTCGGCATCGTGGTCGCCGCGCCCCAGCCCTACATCCTCGCGGTGGAAGCGGTGGACGGCACCGCCGACCTGGTGATCAAGCCGATGACCGCGATCGCGGTCGAGGGCATCACCGGCACCGCGCGCTCGGCCGAAGGCGAGCTGGTGCTGGTGGTCGGCCTGGCCTTCCTGATGGATGGATGCCGCGGCAGCGTGCGCATGGCGGCGTAGGGTGGGTACCGCAGGTGCCCACGCGTGACGGCCGATTAGCCGGCGGCCGAAAAAAAGCCTCGCCCCCGAAAGAAAGTCGAAAATGCCTGCGCTTCTCCCGCAGGCTTTTTTTTATTCGAAAATCCGATGCGTCAACCGAACAAATATCGCCCAAATGCGCCAAAACCTCGCAATGTATCAATCCGGGGCGCCTGCTGCCGCGCTGCACAAATATGGCATAATCGAATTCGCTCGTTGTATCCCGCAGTCGTTTCACTGAAAAGATCATGATCAAAACGCTCTACGATAAACTCTGGGAGTCGCATGTGGTGCGTGCCGACGAAGACGGCACCACGGTCCTGTACATCGACCGCCACCTGGTGCACGAAGTGACCAGTCCGCAGGCTTTCGACGGCCTGCGCGCGGCCGGCCGCAAGCTGTGGCGCACCTCGGCCAACCTGGCCGTGGCCGACCACAACGTGCCGACCACCGACCGCCAGCACGGCATCGCCGACCCCACCTCGCGCCTGCAGGTCGAGACCCTGGACAGCAACGCCAAGAGCTACGGCCTGACCTATTTCAACATGAACGACAAGCGCCAGGGCATCGTGCACGTGATCGGGCCGGAGCAGGGCGCCACGCTGCCCGGCATGACCGTGGTCTGCGGCGATTCGCACACGTCCACGCACGGCGCCTTCGGTTGCCTGGCGCACGGCATCGGCACCTCGGAAGTCGAGCATGTGCTGGCCACCCAAACGCTGCTGGCCAAGAAATCCAAGGCCATGCTGGTGCAGGTCGACGGCGCGATGCCGGCCGGCGTGACCGCCAAGGACGTCGTGCTGGCCGTGATCGGCAAGATCGGCACCGCCGGCGGCACCGGCTACGCGATCGAATTCGGCGGCTCGACCATCCGCGCGCTGTCGATGGAAGGCCGGATGACGGTCTGTAATATGGCGATCGAAGCGGGCGCGCGCGCCGGCATGGTCGCGGTGGACGACACCACCATCGACTACGTCAAGGGCCGCCCGTATGCGCCCGCCGGTCCGCACTGGGAGCGTGCGGTGGCCTACTGGCGCACCCTGCATTCGGATCCCGGCGCGCAGTTCGACCTGGTGGTCACGCTGAATGCGGCCGAGATCAAGCCGCAGGTCACCTGGGGCACCTCGCCCGAAATGGTCGTCGCGATCGACGGCCGGGTGCCCGATCCCGATCACGAAAAGGACGCGGTGCGGCGCGACGCGATGGAGAAGGCGCTGGTCTACATGAACCTGAAGCCGAACACGCCGATCGAAGACATCCGCATCGACAAGGTATTCATCGGCTCCTGCACCAATTCGCGCATCGAAGACTTGCGCGCGGCCGCCGCCGTGGTGCGCGGCAAACAGCGCGCCTCGAACGTGCGGCTGGCGCTGGTGGTACCCGGCTCCGGGCTGGTGAAAGACCAGGCCGAGCGCGAAGGACTGGACAAGATCTTCAAGGACGCGGGCTTCGAATGGCGCGAGCCAGGCTGCTCGATGTGCCTTGCCATGAACGCCGACCGGCTCGAGCCGGGCGAGCGCTGCGCCTCGACCTCGAACCGCAATTTCGAAGGCCGGCAGGGGCAGGGCGGACGCACCCACCTGGTGTCGCCCGCCATGGCGGCGGCGGCCGGTATCGCCGGCCACTTCGTCGACGTGCGCGCATTGCGCTG
Organism: Telluria sp.; assembly: GCA_035654095.1. GTDB lineage: Bacteria > Pseudomonadota > Gammaproteobacteria > Burkholderiales > Burkholderiaceae_D > Telluria_A. The sequence continues at coordinate 2,266 of DASRXO010000416.1, read as the reverse complement.
ACCAAAGCTAGAATAAACCACGAGTCCAAATCATGAAAAAAATGTTCGCCTTCTCCATCATCGTCGCCGGCGTCGGCAAGGACGTGCAAAAAGTCGGCCAGGTGGTCGAAGGCGCCGGCAAAAAATAATCCATCCTGTCGTTCCCGCGCAGGCGGGAACCCATGGCGCGTCAGCCGGGATGCGCGGTATGGGTCCCCGCCCGCGCGGGGACGACGCAGTGCCCGTAGAAGAACCATGGACAAATTTACGATATACGAAGGACTGGTGGCGCCGCTCGACCGCGCCAACGTCGACACCGACGCCATCATCCCGAAGCAGTTCCTCAAGTCGATCCACCGCACCGGATTCGGCCCCAACCTGTTCGACGAGTGGCGTTACCTCGACCACGGCGAGCCGGGCCAGGACAACAGCCGCCGCCCGCTCAATCCGGACTTCGTGCTGAACCAGCCGCGCTACCAGGGCGCGTCGATCCTGCTGGCGCGTAAGAACTTCGGCTGCGGCTCCTCGCGCGAGCACGCGCCATGGGCGCTCGACCAGTACGGCTTCCGCGCGGTCATCGCCCCCAGCTTCGCCGACATCTTCTTCAACAACTGCTACAAGAGCGGCTTGCTGCCGATCGTGCTGCCCGAAGCGCAGGTCGACCACCTGTTCAACGAGGTCAAGGCCTTCCCCGGTTTCCGGCTGGTGGTCGACCTCGAACAGCAGCGCATCGCCACCAGCAACGGCAGCCTGGCCTACGAGTTCGCGATCGACCCGTTCCGCAAGTACTGCCTGCTGAACGGCCTCGACGACATCGGCCTGACCCTGCGCCACGCGGACCAGATCCGCGCTTTCGAAGAACGCCATCTGGCGGCCCAGCCCTGGCTGGCCAACGTAATCTGAACCACGGACCTACATGAAAATCGCAATCCTGCCGGGTGACGGCATCGGCCCTGAAATCATGGCGCAAGCAGTCAAGGTGCTGAACGCGCTCGGCGAACAATTCGAGATGGAGAGCGCCGACGTCGGCGGCGCCGGTTATGCCGCGCACGGCCACCCGCTGCCCGCCGCGACGCTGGCGCTGACCAAGGCCGCCGACGCGGTGCTGTTCGGCGCCGTCGGCGACTTCAAGTACGACACGCTGGAGCGCGCGCTGCGCCCCGAGCAGGCGATCCTCGGCCTGCGCCGCGAGCTGGCGCTGTTCGCCAACCTGCGCCCGGCGATCCTGTATCCCGAGCTGGCCGGCGCCTCCACGCTCAAGCCGGAAGTGGTGTCCGGCCTCGACATCCTGATCATCCGCGAGCTGACCGGCGACATCTACTTCGGCAAGCCGCGCGGCGTGCGCGAGTGCCCGGACGGCCCGTTCAAGGGCGAGCGCGAAGGCTTCGACACCATGCGCTACGCCGAGTCCGAAATCCGCCGCATCGCGCACGTCGCGTTCCAGGCCGCGCGCAAACGCGGCAAGCGCGTGACCAGCGTCGACAAGGCCAACGTGCTCGAGACCTTCCAGTTCTGGCGCGACATCGTCAGCGACGTGCACCGGCAGTACCAGGACGTGGAGCTCGACCACATGTACGTCGACAACGCCGCGATGCAGCTGGTGCGCGCGCCGAAAAAATTCGACGTCATCGTGACCGGGAATATGTTCGGCGACATCCTGTCCGACTGCGCCGCGATGCTGACCGGTTCGATCGGCATGCTGCCCTCGGCCTCGCTGGACGCCAACAACAAGGGGCTGTACGAGCCGTCGCACGGTTCGGCGCCCGACATCGCGGGCAAGGGCATCGCCAATCCGCTGGCGACCATCCTGTCGGCCGCGATGATGCTGCGCTACTCGCTGAACCGCGCCGAACAGGCCGAGCGCATCGAGACCGCGGTCAAGCGGGTGCTGGCGCAAGGCTTGCGCACCGCCGATATTTTCGAAGAGGGCACGCAGCGGGTCGGCACCGAAGCGATGGGCGACGCGGTGGTCAGGGCGCTCGGCTAGCGAGGCTTCCGTCATTCCCGCGCAGGCGGGAATCCATGCCCTGCATGCGCGCTATGGGTTCCCGCCTGCGCGGGAAGTGGTTTTCCCCAATGGGGAGAACGACGGATATGAATTTTTACTGAAGAGAGAAGATGATGAAATTAGTAGGCTTGGTAGGTTGGCGCGGTATGGTCGGTTCGGTCCTGATGCAGCGCATGCAGGACGAGGGCGATTTCGCCCACATCGAACCGGTGTTTTTCACCACCTCGAACGCGGGCGGCACAGCCCCGGCGATGGCGAAGAACGAGACCATTCTGAAAG
>DASRXO010000415.1:0-2330 GCA_035654095.1 Telluria sp. | reverse complement strand
GACGTGCGCCAGTTGCCGGTGGTGCGGACCAGCGTCCAGAGCGTGAGCTTCGACCTGGTCGAGAACAACCATCCCGGGCCGCCGTTCCCGGTCCAGGGCTTCTCGACCGCGACCGTGGTGGCCGACTATCAAGGGGGCAGGGAAGTTTCAACCGCCACGCCCAGCGGCAGCCGGACGGTCCAGACGCGCGAGGCCCAGCTCAGGCTGCCCGCGGCAGGCGCTTCGGCGCCCGGACCAGCGCTGCCGCCCCCGCCTTCATGGGAAACGCAGGATCCGATTCGCGCGCTCTTGCTCGCACGTTCCGCGGCCGACTTGAAGCGCGAGCCGGACCAGGACCTGCACGGCGCCCCGCAGCATGTGGTGTCCTTCCACAATGGCCGCTACCCGGTGCGCATTTTTATCGACGACAGGCTGGGCTTGCCAAGCGCGACCGAGGCGATCGTCAGCTACACCAACGGCTCCGCCGGCACGGTTGCCTGGAATGCGTGGGGCGACGTCACCGAGCGCGCCGAATTCATGAACTACGATTTCAAGGACGGCCTGCGCTACCCCCAGCAAACCGACGTCTACGTGAACGGCGAGCATTCTCGCGTGAGCGCCCGTTCCGAGCTGCGGATCGGCGCCGAGGAAGATGCTGCCCTGCTCGCCGCGTTGCCGGAGATTCCGGCGCCAGCGCCGTTCGACATCAATGGTCTTGCCCTCGGCCAGGCGGTGCCCAACGGACCGGACCCGAAGCGCAGCACGACCGAACTCGCGCCGGGCATCGTACAGTTTCCCGGGTTCGATCAAGCTGATGCCGGTGCGGTATGGCGAACAGCCGATGCTGATGAGCTGGATCCAGGATGCGCGTATCCTGCACACCGCCGAGATGGTCCAGCCGCTCGGGCCGAACGGTGCGCTGCTGTTTCCCGAAGCGCTGCTTGAAATCTCGCGTTCGGTGTCGGAAGCCGGAATTCCAACCGGCAGCCTGAGCATCATCGGCATGCACATGAGCGCAACGCCGTGGAGCACGGTGTGCACCACGCTGGCGATGGCAGATTGCGGGACCTGACCTCGATTGGCGATGCCGGGGACTGCAGCCGTGCGCACGGCGCGACTGCAGGTCCCGCGCCGGCTAGGACTTGGTCAGGCCGGCGAATTCGAGCAGGCGCCACATGCTGACGTCGCCCGCGCTGCTGCCGGTGAAATGCGTGAACCAGCGGTCCGACAGGGCGATGTCATCGCTCGTCGCAAGCGACAGATATGACTCGCGGTCGGCGATCAATAGCCCGTAGAAAGTCTCGAGCAAGATCATGCCGCCCACCGGCCCCAGTTGCGCGATCGGGGCGCGGCTGCGCGCACCCTTGCCGTCTTTGAGCCCTTCGAGCAGATCGTCCTCATCCAAGGCGACGGCGCCGCCGCCGGGGTTCTTGGCATGCCAGGCGTCGACCAGTTCGCGCTGGGCCTCGGCCAGCACATAGAACCAGAGCGGGGTCTCGGTCCGCAGCGGCTCGGGGATCGGCGTAAAGCCGAATTCGTCTCCGGTCGAATCGCGCATGACCAGGTACTTGGCGGCCAGCGGCGCGACGCCCAGCTTGTCGGCCACGGTCTGGCCGCTGGCCAGGCCCAGCAAATTCCCGCGCCGCAGGTTCAGGTCGGCCAGCGAGGCGCCGTTGCCGATCGCCGCCGGCAGCACGCTCAGCGGATCGACCAGCGAGGTGTCGATCCGGTAGGCCCACTGCAGGCGCGTGGACAGCTTGTCGGTATTTTGGGCGCGCCGCTCGCCCGCCTTGAGCTCATTGTTTTCGGGGAAGAAGCGCTTCCACTCGATCCAGTGGGTGTTGGGCAGCGGACCGAAACCCATCAAGCTGTCCAGCCCGCGGTCGGGCGTGAAAATCTTTTGCGGCACGTGGTCGGCGTTGAGCTTGTAGCCGGTGCGCACCATCGAATGGCCATAGCGATAGGCGGCCCCGGCGAATTCGATCGGGATGCCGCCGCGCTTGTCGGCGGTGAACAGCTGGAACGCTGCTTCGCCCTGGCGCTCGAGGCGCAGCTTGAAGGTCTGGTGGGTGGCCGGCTCGATGATGCGCGGCAGGTAGTCGTCGATCACGATGCGCTGGTAGGTCCAGCGCACCAGCTTGCGGGCCTGCTCGAACACGGTGCGGTCGTCGAGCTTGGAGTCCTGGTCCGACAGGTGCTTGACCACCTGGTTGTGGAAGGCGATGAACGCGGCCTGGATATTGCAGACCAGCGCGTTTTCGTCATTGCGCGGATCGCCGATGACCGCGCGCGCGCCGTCGCCGCTGCCCACGCGCGGCAAGTCATGGCGGCCGTTCGAGCCGTCCAGTTTG
>DASRXO010000414.1:0-5336 GCA_035654095.1 Telluria sp. | reverse complement strand
GTCCAGCGCCGCAAGCCGGGCCGCATCGTGACCCTGGCCTCGGTGTCCGGGCTGGTCGGCAACCGCGGCCAGGTCAACTACAGCGCGGCGAAGGCCGGCATCATCGGCGCGACCAAGGCGCTGGCGCTGGAACTGGCCAAGCGCGCCATCACGGTCAACTGCGTGGCCCCGGGCCTGATCGACACCGACATGATCGGCGGGGTGGCGCTCGAGGAAATGCTGAAAATGATTCCCGCGCGCCGCATCGGCAAGCCCGAGGAAGTGGCGGCGGCGGTCAGCTTCCTGGTCGGCGAGGACGCGGCCTACGTCACGCGCCAGGTGATCTCGGTGAACGGAGGCCTGGCATGACCCGCGTCGCGGTCACCGGCATGGCCGGGATCAGCCCCTTGGGCAATGACTGGGAGGCGGTCCGCAAGCGGCTCGGCGAGTACCGCAACGCGATCGTGCGGATGGACGAATGGTCCGACTATGAGGGATTGAACACCCAGCTGGGCGCGCCCGCCGCACCGTTCGAACTGAACGAACGCTATCACCGCAAGGCGATCCGCAGCATGGGCCGGGTCGCCTTGATGGCGACGCGCGCCAGCGAGCTGGCGCTGGCGCACGCCGGCCTGCTGGACCATCCGCTGCTGACCAGCGGCCGCATGGGGGTCGCGTTCGGCTCGTCGGCGGGCACGCCCAGCGCGGTGGGCGACTTTGGGCGCATGATGGAAGAGCGCTCCACCAGGGGCATCAACGCCACCACCTACCTGAAGATGATGGCGCATACCGCGCCGGTCAACATCGGCGTGTTTTTCGGCGTGACGGGACGCGTGATCACCACCTCATCGGCGTGCACCTCGGGCAGCCAAGGCATCGGTTACGCCTATGAGGCGATCAAGGGCGGCAAGCAGAGCGCCATGATCGCCGGCGGCGCGGAAGAGCTGTGCGCGACCGAGGCCGCCGTATTCGACACCCTGTTCGCCACCAGCCTGCGCAACGACAGCGCCAGCTCCACGCCGCGGCCCTTCGACGACGCGCGCGACGGCCTGGTGATCGGCGAGGGCGCCGGCGCCCTGATCCTCGAAGACCTGGAGCATGCGCGCGCGCGCGGCGCGGCCATCCATGCGGAGCTGGTCGGCTTCGGCACCAATAGCGACGGCTGCCACGTGACCCAGCCCAATACGGAGACCATGGCGATCGCGATGCGGCTCGCGCTGGCCGATGCGGGGCTGGAGCCCGGCCAGATCGGCTACGTCAATGCGCACGGCACCGGCACCCAGCAGGGCGACATCGCCGAATCGCAGGCGACTGCCCAGGTGTTCGGCCTCGGCGTGCCGGTCAGTTCGCTCAAGAGCTACATGGGGCACACCCTTGGCGCATGCGGCGCGCTGGAGGCCTGGATCAGCATCGAGATGATGCGCGAGGGCTGGTTCGCGCCCACCCTCAACCTCGACCAGGTCGACCCGCGGTGCGCCGCGCTCGATTACATCCGGGGCGAAGGCAGGAAGATCGATTGCGACTACGTGATGTCGAATAATTTCGCGTTTGGCGGAATCAACACTTCGCTGATTTTTAAACGGCCGCGATGACGCAGGCCGCGATCTGGCTGCTCGACGCGCAAGGACTGGATCAGGCGGCGCTGGCGCCCTACCAGTGCTGGCTGGGCGCCGGCGAGCGGGAGCGCATGGCGCGCTTCCGGCGGCCGGCGCGCGCGCGCCAGTTCCTGTTGGGACGAGTGCTGTTGCGGCAGGCGCTGGGCGCCCTGGCCGGGGTAGCGGCGCCGGAGGTGGTCCTGCGCGAGCGGCCAGGCCAGGCGCCGCAGCTGGCGGCACCGGCGCTGGACGGCGCCGGTTTCAGCCTGTCGCACAGCGCCACGTGGGTCGCCTGCGCGGTGAGCGCCGGCACCGCCCTCGGCGTCGATATCGAGCGGCTGGATGCCGGGCGGCCGATCGCGGCGCTTGCCGCGCAGGCGTTCACGGCGGCCGAATGCGCGTGGCTGGCTGCGCGGCCGTCCGCAAGCCGGGTCCGCGACTTCTACGTCATGTGGAGCACGGCGGAGGCGCGCATCAAGCTTGGCGTGCCCGCCGGCGGCACCAGCGTGCTGCTCCATCCGGCGCTGTCGATCGTCCTGTGCAGCGCCGCGCCGCTGGTCCGGCCGCCCGAGCTGGTGGTCGCCACGCTACTTCCAGATCCAGCCCCAGATGCCCGGTAACGCCGGCCTGACCTGGGCGTCGCGCACCGCGCCGGCCAGCGCCGCGCGTTCCAGCGCCTCGCGGCTGTCGTAGAACGGCTTGGCGGCGGTCGGCATCTCCAGCTCGCGCGCCACCTCGAGCAGTATCTGCAGGTAGTCCTCGATCACGCTCGCCGTATAGGAGTTCACGTCATGGAAGGTGACCACGATCGGCGTACTGCCGTCAACCGCCGGCATCGCGCCCGCGCGCCAGCGCTCGCGCTGCGCCAGTAACATCTTGCGCATGTTGCGTCGCTTGGTCATGCTGAAATTGACGCCGTAAATTTTGCCGTCGTTCGCGCTCAAGTCGGTCAGCACCATTTGCAGCCCATGGCGATGGTAGGCGGCCAGCGTGCGCTCGTCGTAACTCCAGAACGGCGGCCGCACGAATTTGGGCGCTTCGCCGGTCACCGCCGTCAGGTCGGCCACGCCGCGCGCGAGCGAGGCTTCCAGTTCGTCGTTGCTCAGGAAGCGGTGGTTCGAATGACGCGGCGTCGCCGAATGGAAGGCCAGCACGTGGCCGGCCTCGAATTCGCGCCGCAGCAGCGCGCGGCCCAGCTCGGTGCCGCCGCCGTTCACGGCGCGGGTCTGGGTAAAGAAGATCGCCTTGATGCCTGCTTGCACGCTATTGTGCTCCAGGGTATCGAGGATGCGGACGGTCGGGTTGCCAGTCTCTTTTGCGCTGGGGCCGTCGTCGAAAGTCAGCAAGAAGCGGATCGGCGCCGGCGCGTGCGGCGAGGGGGACGCCGATTCCTCGGCGCTGAAGGCCGGCGTCGCGGCCGGCACCAGCAGGGCAAGCAGAGTGAGCAGGCAAGTAATCTTGCGAAACATGACCATATCAAGCTAGCGCGCCACGCCCACCAGCTTGTGCACCAGCTCGGACGAGGTCGAGGCCGCGAACTTGCGCATCAGCTTGGCGCGGTGCATTTCCACCGTGCGCGGGCTGAGGTCGGTTTCGCGTGCGATGACCTTGCTGGTCTTGCCCTCGACCAGCAGCGCGGCGATTTCGCGTTCGCGCGGGGTCAGCTCGGCCGTGACCGGGCGTTTCTCGCTGACATCCTCGAAGGTCCATACGCCGGCGCCCAAGGGCTCGTTGGCGTCGAGCGCGCGGCCGCTGACATGGCACCAGAACAGCTCGCCATTGGCGCGTCGCATGATGCGCTCGTCCGAATAGCGGCCCTTGGTGTTCATGATCGGCACGATGCGGTCGCCCGTGCGCAGGAACTCGGCCAGGGTCGGGTACAGCACCAGGAAGGACTTCTCCTCCAGTTCGTCGCGCGCGTAGCCGAACATCAGGGCCAGCGCGTCGTTGCAGGACTGGATCACACGGTTGACCGATATGCACATGCCGACCGGCGCGTGCTGGAAAATCGTCTCGTAATCAATGGCGTATGATGCGTTCATGGGCAGGTAGTTCTACGGTATTGTGCTTTTGGCTGCCGTATTTTATGCTGAGAATCTACTCTGAGGTACAGAAAGAGCGAATTTAGCTTAACCATAAAAGGGACGGGTATGAATAAAGTTTATCCTGACGCCGCCGCGGCGCTGGCTGGTATCGTCAAAGACGGGCAGACCATCGCGGTCGGCGGCTTCGGTTTGTGCGGTATTCCCGAGGCGCTGATCCTTGCCTTGCGCAACTCGGGCGTCGGCAACCTGACCGCCATCTCGAACAACGCGGGCGTCGACGACTTCGGCCTCGGCCAGTTGCTCGCCACCCGCCAGATCAAGAAAATGATCGCCTCCTACGTGGGCGAAAACAAGGAGTTCGCGCGCCAGTACCTGGCCGGCGAGCTCGAGCTCGAATTTACGCCGCAGGGCACGCTGGCCGAGAAGCTGCGCGCCGGCGGCGCCGGCATTCCGGCCTTCTTCACCAAGACCGGGGTGGGCACCATCGTCGCCGACGGCAAGGAAATCAAGGAATTCGACGGCGAGCAATACGTGTTGGAACGCAGCCTGGTGCCCGACGTATCGCTGGTCAAGGCCTATATGGCCGACCGCGCGGGCAACCTGGTGTACAACAAGACCGCGCGCAACTTCAATCCGAACGTGGCGATGGCCGGCAAATTCACCATCGTGGAAGTCGAAAAGCTGGTCGAGGTGGGCGAGATCGATCCGGACCATGTGCACACGCCGAGTATTTTCGTGCACCGCATCGTCGTCAATGCCAAGCCGGAAAAGCGCATCGAACAGCGCACCGTGCGCCCCAACTAAGCCCCCACTTCGGAGAACGACATGGCATGGACTCGTGATGAAATGGCCGCGCGCGCGGCGAAAGAACTGCAAGACGGCTTTTATGTGAACCTGGGCATCGGCCTGCCGACCCTGGTCGCCAACTATGTGCCGAACGATATGGAAGTCTGGCTGCAATCGGAAAACGGCCTGCTCGGCATCGGCCCGTTCCCGACCGACGACGAGGTCGACCCGGACGTGATCAACGCCGGCAAGCAGACCGTGACCTCGCTGCCCGGTTCGTCCTACTTCAGCTCGGCCGATTCCTTCGGCATGATCCGCGGCGGCAAGATCAACCTCGCGATCCTGGGCGCGATGCAGGTGTCGCAAGAGGGCGACCTGGCCAACTGGATGATACCGGGGAAGATGGTCAAGGGCATGGGCGGCGCGATGGATCTGGTGGCCGGCGTCAAGCGGGTGGTGGTGGTGATGGAGCACGTCGCCACGGCCAAGGATGGCAGCATCTCGCACAAGATCCTCAAGAAGTGCGACCTGCCGCTGACCGGCGTGGCGGTGATCGATCGCATCATCACCGATCTCGGCGTGATCGACATCGGGCCGGGCGGCTTGAAGCTGGTGGAACTGGCGCCCGGCGTGAGCAAGGAGCAGGTGGTCGCGGCGACCGGCGCGGAGCTGGACACCTCCGCCGTCTGACCGTCGTTCCCGCGCAGGCGGGAACCCATAGCGCGCAAGCAGGATGCACCGCATGCTTTCCGACTCATCGCGAGCGCGCTATGGGGGGAGCTCATGCAATGCATGGGTTCCCGCCTGCGCGCACTAGTGTCCGGAATAATTTTATTGACATCGGGATCAGAAGAGGCATGGTTGCATTTCCGCCAAAGTCCTAGCCTCTTCGTTTCGTCGCCATCTTCGCGCACGAGCTTCTTTTGTCTCG
>DASRXO010000413.1:0-2706 GCA_035654095.1 Telluria sp. | reverse complement strand
GGTACCGCCAGTCTCAGCAGCTGAATACCAAGAAATGTTCGATGGCGCACAGACCGCTTTTGTTAGCACAGGCAATCTGGAAACCAGTCAAGCCGAACCGAGGTGTGGTCCGGCTGTCCAAAACAATATGCCTATCCCAGTGAAAAACCTCTTCTTTCATGGAGTAATCGACATGCATGCAACGACACATCACAACGCAGCGCAAGGCGACATGAGCACTGTGCACACTTCGGGCAATTCGGCGCTGATCGAGCGCGTACCGCCGCAGCCGACCGAACGTGCGCCGATCTCGATGGCGCCGATCGAGCGCGTGCGTTCGACCTCGGCGACCCAGCGCCGCATCGAGAATATGCAAAAGCTGATCGGCGAATTGTCCACCCATGAGATGCTGGCCGACGAGATCGCGTGGTTCCTCAAGTTTTCGCCCTCCGGCGCGCGTAAATATATCCGCGACCTGCGCGAAGCCGGCGTGATCGAGCTGGCGCGCTATATCGAAGGCACCGCCACCTACCTGGGCAAGGCGGTCTACCAGATCTCGCCCGACCCCGAGCGCGTCAAGGCCTTCCTGGCCGCCATCGTCCAGCCCAAGCGCGAAGGCGCCGCCCCGCGCAAGGAGCGCCCCGGCCTGCGCGAGCAGAGCATGGCCGGCACCGGCCGCCATTTCCACATCCTGGCCGACGACACCCATTACGCGATCCGGGTCAACCGCAGCCCGGTGGCGCGCGATCCGCTGGTGGCCGCCCTGTTCGGCGCCGCCCCCTCGGCGAATAAAGAGCATCCCTGAGTGCACCCGGGGCCGGGCATCCGGTCCCGCCCCGCGCGGCGGCGCTGCCCGCCGCGTCATCCCCCGCTTCTACCTCCCCGATTGAAATGCGCGCCGGCAGCCCCACCTGTTGCCAGTGTCGCCACGCGCGCGCCGTTTTTTCGCGCACCCAAGCATCCCGATCATCCAACTGCAAAGGAGATTCCCATGTTACCGACTGCCGAATCGCTGGAAGGCAAACCCGTGCCGAAGGTCACGTTCAAGGCCAGACCGAACGATCAATGGAAAGACATCACGAGCGACGAGCTGTTCAAGGGCAAGACCGTGGTCGTGTTTTCGCTGCCCGGCGCCTACACGCCGACCTGTTCCTCGACCCATTTGCCGCGCTATAACGAGCTGGCGCCGGTCTTCAAGCAAAATGGCGTGGACGAGCTCGTCTGCATTGCGGTCAACGACGCCTTCGTGATGAATGAATGGAAGAGCGGCCAGGATGCCGAGAACATCACCGTGATCCCGGACGGGAACGGCGACTTCAGCAAGGCGATGGGGATGCTGGTCGACAAGCGCGACCTCGGCTTCGGCATGCGGTCCTGGCGCTATTCGATGCTGGTGCGCGATGGGGTCATCGAGAAAATCTTCATCGAGCCCGAGCAGGACGGCGACCCGTTCGAAGTGTCGGACGCCGAGACCATGCTCCGTTACATTAACCCGCGCGCCGAGGTGCCCGAACCGGTGGTGGTGTTCGCCAAGCCCGGCTGCCCGCACTGCGCGCGCGCCAAGGCCACGCTCAAGGCGCACGGCCTGAAGTTCACCGAGATCGCGCAAGACCAGAAGATCAACGCCAGCGTGCTGCGCGCGGTGTCCGGCCAATCGACCTGGCCGCAAGTGTTCATTGGGGGTAAGCTGATCGGGGATGCGGATGCGGTGGACGCGCATTTCGGCGCGAAGAAGGCGGCTTGACGGCGTCCTCGTCGTCGTTCCCGCGCAGGCGGGAAGCTATACTCGGCATGGATTCCCGCCTGCGCGGGAACGACAAGGAACCAAGGGATTGTGATGGAAGCGTTGCTATGGACCACGTCCATTACCGTGGCGGTCGCGCTCGCGATGCTGTATCCGGGCTGGCGCCTGAAACGCGTGCTGGCGCGGCCGCTGCCGGCCGCGCTGCAGGCCCTCCTGGCGCGCAATATCCCGGTCTACCGCAGCATGCCGCTGGACTTGCGCGCGCAGTTGCACCGGCTGGTCCAGCAATTCCTGCACCAGAAAAAATTCGTCGGCTGCGACGGGCTGGAGATCGACGACGAGATCCGCGTCACGATCGCCGGCCAGGCCTGTCTGCTGCTGCTGAACCGGCCCAGCCGCGTGTATCCGGCCCTGCATACGGTGCTGGTGTATCCGACCGCCTTCCTGGTGCCGCGCCGCCAGGTGGACGCGGCCGGCGTGATCACCGACACCCGCCAGGATTTGCTGGGCGAATCCTGGGGCGATGGCCGCGTGGTGCTGTCCTGGGACCATGTGCGGCGCGGCGCGCGCGAGGGGACCGACGGCCACAACGTGGTGCTGCACGAATTCGCCCACCAGCTCGACAGCGAATCGGGCAGCAACAACGGCGCGCCCTACCTCGGCAGCCAGTCGAGCTACCGCAGTTGGGCCGCGGTGCTGTCGCGCGACTTCGCCAACCTGCGCGCCGACGCGCTCTACCAGCAGCAGACCGTGCTCGACCATTACGGCGCGACCAGCCCGGCCGAATTCTTCGCCGTGGCCACCGAGACCTTCTTCGAAAAGCCCTACCAGATGGCGGATGTTCACCCCGAGCTGTATGCCGAGTTCCTCAAATACTACCGGGTCGATCCGCGCGCCTGGATGGCGGCCCCGGCCGCGCCCGCGGCCCAGTACGGTACGGTGTACGGACAATGGCAGTGAGCGTGTAAAATCGGGCATAATTG
>DASRXO010000412.1:0-4169 GCA_035654095.1 Telluria sp. | reverse complement strand
TTTCATGAACCCGGCGCGCACGAGCCAAATCGACTATAGTGATGCTTCTGTACAAATCACTTCGCCTACCATGAAATTTGACGTCGCCATCGTCGGCAGCGGCCTGGCCGGCCTGTCGGTCGCCCTGCACCTGGCCCAAACGCGCACCGTCGCCATCATTTCCAAACGCGCGCTGCTGGACGGCGCCAGCAACTGGGCCCAGGGCGGCATCGCCGCGGTGCTCGATTCGGGCGACAGCCACGAGCAGCACATCGACGACACCCTGGTCGCCGGCGCCGGCCTGTGCGACGAGAGCGCAACCCGCTTCATCGTCGAGCATGGCCGCGAGGCGATCGAATGGCTGATCGAACAAGGCGTGCCGTTCACCCGCGACGCCAGCGCCGAACTGGGCTTCCACCTGACGCGCGAGGGCGGCCACAGCCAGCGCCGCATCATCCACGCGGCCGACGCCACCGGCCACGCAGTCCAGGTCACGCTGGAAGAAAAGGTGCGCGCCCATCCGAACATCACGCTGTTCGAGCAGCACTGCGCGATCGACGTGATCACCTCCGACAAGCTGCCCGGCGCGCCGCAGGCCCCGGGCCAGCCGCGCTGCTACGGCCTGTACGTGCAGGACGAGAAGAGCGGCCACGTGCTGACCTTCGAAGCCGAGCACACCGTGCTGGCCACCGGCGGCGCCGGCAAGGTCTACCTGTACACCACCAACCCCGACACCGCGACCGGCGACGGCATCGCGATGGCCTGGCGCGCCGGCTGCCGGGTGTCGAACATGGAGTTCATCCAGTTCCACCCGACCTGCTTGTACCACCCGTATGCGAAGTCGTTCCTGATCACCGAAGCGATCCGCGGCGAAGGCGGCCAGCTCAAGCTGCCGCCCGAAGCCGGGGCCGCGGCCGGCACCCGTTTCATGCCGATGCACGACGAGCGCGGCGAGCTGGCCCCGCGCGACGTGGTCGCGCGCGCGATCGACTTCGAGATGAAGAAGCGCGGCCTGGATTACGTCAACCTCGACATCAGCCACCAGCCGCCCGACTTCCTGAAGGAGCACTTCCCGACCATCTACGCGCGCTGCCTGGAGCTCGGCATCGACATCACCAAGGAAGCGATTCCGGTGGTGCCGGCGGTGCACTTCACCTGCGGCGGCATCGTCACCGACCTGCAGGGCCGCACCGACGTGCCCGGCCTGTACGCGGTCGGCGAGACCGCCTGCACCGGCCTGCACGGCGCCAACCGGCTGGCCAGCAATTCGCTGCTCGAATGCCTGGTGGTCGGCCGCGCCTGCGCGCACGACATCGCCGCCCTGCCGCGGCTGGCGACCCCGCCGCTGCCGGCCTGGGACGAGAGCCGCGTCACCAACGCCGACGAGGAAGTCGTGATCGCCCATAACTGGGACGAGCTGCGCCGCTTCATGTGGAACTACGTGGGCATCGTGCGCACCACCAAGCGCCTCGAGCGCGCCCAGCACCGCATCGCCCTGCTCAAGGAAGAGATCGACGAGTACTACCGCAACTTCCGCATCACCCACGACTTGCTGGAGCTGCGCAACCTGGTCGACGTGGCGTCGCTGATCGTCAACAGTGCGCTGTCGCGCCACGAGAGCCGCGGCCTGCACTTCAGCCGCGACTATCCCGAGACCCTGCCGAAAGCGCTGCCCAGCGTACTGACGCCGCCGCACCGGTAGGGTGGAACAGCAAGCCGTCACCGGTAAGGTGGAACAGCAAGCCGTCACCGGTACGGTGGAACGGCAAGCCGTCATTCCCGCGCAGGCGGGAATCCATACACTGTATGAATTCCCTCCATAGCGCCCAGGCGGACCATAGGCGCTATGGGGGGAACGCATGCGTTCCCGCCTGCGCGGGAACGACGGGACAGCAGATGAAACACAAGCTCACACTCTCCACCGCGCTGCTGCTGACCGTCCCGCCGCTGCTGTGGGCCGGCAACGCGATCGTCGGCCGGCTGGTGCGCGAGGCGGTGCCGCCGATGACGCTGAACTTGCTGCGCTGGGCCATCGCGCTGTTGATCCTGCTGCCGCTGGGCGCGCGGCTGTTCCGTCCAGGCAGCGGCCTGTGGCGCAACTGGAAGCGCCTCAGCCTGCTGGGCCTGCTCGGCATCGGCCTCTACAACTCGCTGCAATACCTGGCGCTGCAAAGCTCCACGCCGATCAACGTGACCCTGGTCGCGGCCGGCATGCCGGTCTGGATGTTGCTGGTCGGCTGGATGTTTTTCGGCGTCCGGGTGAATCGCCAACAGGTGCTGGGCGCGGGCTTGTCGATCGCCGGCGTGCTGCTGGTGCTCAGCCGCGGCGAATGGCGCCAGCTGCTGGCGCTGCGGCTGGTCGCGGGCGACGTCTACATGATCCTCGCCACCATCGCCTGGTCCTTCTACAGCTGGATGCTGACCCGCAACGACGATCCGCCCGCGCTGCGCGCCGACTGGGCCGCATTCCTGCTGGCCCAGGTCATCTACGGCGTGCTGTGGTCGGGCGCCTTCGCCGCGGCCGAGTGGCGGATCGGGCCGGCGCGCATCGACTGGAGCTGGCCGCTGGCCGCGGCCCTGCTGTTCGTGGCGGTGGGGCCGGCGGTGATCGCCTTCCGCTGCTGGGGCGCGGGCGTGCGGCGCGCCGGGCCGAGTGTCGGCGCCTTCTTCATTAACCTGACGCCGCTGTTCGCGGCCCTGATGTCGTCCGTCTTCCTCGGCGAGGCGCCGCATCTGTACCACGGCGCGGCGTTCGCGCTGATCGTCGGCGGCATCGTCTTTTCGGCGCGGCGGGAGTAGCATAGGCACACCATGAACGCCCTTCCCTTACGCCTCGTGCCCGGCCAGGACCTGCGCGCCGCGCTGCAGCAGTCGCTGCATGCGCATGGCGTCCAGGCCGCGTTCGTGCTGCAGGGTATCGGCAGCCTGAGCGTGGCACAGCTGCGGCTGGCCGGCGCGGACGCGGCCACCGAGCTGCGCGGCGACATCGAAATCCTCACGCTGGCCGGCTCGCTCTCGCCCGACGGCGCCCATTTGCACATGGCGGTGGCCGATGCGCAGGGCCGCGTGGTGGGCGGCCACGTCGCGGCCGGCTGCATCGTGCGCACCACCGCCGAAGTGCTGATCGCCGTGCTGCCGGGCCACCGCTTCGCGCGCGAGCCGGACGCGGCGTCCGGCTACAGCGAACTGGTGGTCTATCCCGAAGCGGCGCCATGACGGAGCTCGAGCAACTGGCCGGCTTCCTCGCGCGCCACCGCAAGGTGCTGGTGCTGAGCGGCGCCGGGATCAGCACGGCGTCCGGCATTCCCGATTACCGCGACGCGCAAGGCGTCCGGCGCGGCAAGATGCCGGTGCAGGGGCCGGAGTTCCGCACCTCGGACGCCGTGCGCCGGCGTTACTGGGCGCGCAGCATGGTCGGCTGGCCGACCATGGCCAAGGCGGCGCCGAACGCGGGCCACCGCGCGCTCGCCGCGCTGGAGGCGGCCGGCAAGCTGGACGCGGTGCTGACCCAAAACGTCGATGGCCTGCACCAGCGCGCCGGCAGCGCACATGTGCTGGAGCTGCACGGCAGCATCCATGCCGTGGTCTGCCTCGATTGCCATGCGAAATTCTCGCGCGCTTTCATCCAGTCGCTGCTCCAAGACGCCAACCCGGCCATGGCGAACGCCAGCGCCGTCGCCTTGCCCGATGGCGACGCCCAGCTCGAACCGGAAGCGCTGGCCGCGTTCCGCGTGCCCCACTGCGTGCACTGCGCCGGCACTCTCAAGCCCGACGTGGTGTTCTTCGGCGACGGCGTGTCGCCCGCCTGCACCGAGGCCGCGCTGGCCCTGACCGCGCGCGCCGACGCCTTGCTGGTGGTCGGTTCCTCGCTGATGGTGTACTCGGGTTTTCGCTTCTGCCGCATGGCGGCCGAGAGCGGCAAGCCGATCGCCGCGATCAACCTCGGCAAGACCCGCGCCGACCACCTGCTCGCGCTGAAGATCGAAGCCTCGGCCGAACGCATCCTGCCCGGCCTGCTCGCACGGCTGAACTAAGCGCCACCCCGCGAGTCTGATTTGTTCCTATCCTGGCAGGAGCAGACAGTGGCGAACGCAATCCCCCCCATCATCCCCACCCATCACCGCTCGCGCGACTGGCGGCTTCCAGTGCTGCTGACCGCGGCCGGGCTGGCAGCCTCGTTTTTCTACGTG
>DASRXO010000411.1:0-5403 GCA_035654095.1 Telluria sp. | reverse complement strand
CAAGGCCACGCCTTCGGCACTGAAGAGCAGCTGCAGGAACTGTTCGGCGTGCTGGCGATTCGGCGCGCCCTCGACGATGCTCAGTCCCCACGTCACGCGGGTGGCGGGGATGCGGACGGTCGCCGAACGCGGGCCGTCGATGCCGGGCATGGTAACGCCGGCCGCGGCGTAAGGGTTGCGCGGGCTCGAGGCGCCCATGTTCACGGCATCGGGCAAGCTGGCGTAGCGGTAGGCGCCGGTTGTGTCGGCGGCCAGCGCGGCGCGCGCGCTGTGTTCGTAGGTGAGCTGGTAGTCGAAGGCCTTGCCGAGCGTGTCGCCCGGCTTGGCGATGACGTAGTGCGACAGCAGTTCGTTGTACAACTGCGGCGCCTGCGTCTGCAGCTGCGCCAGCTGGAATACCATGTCGGCGCGGTAGCCGCCCGGATCGAGGAAGGGATGCGAGCCGCCGATCGATACGCCGGCGCGCACCAGCTGCGCAGACCAGTCGGGCGCCGCTTTCGGCACCGCGCCGTTGGCTGCAGGCGCTGCGATGGTGGCCGCCTGTTTGCTCGACGTGGTGTAGGCGAGCACCATCGCGCCTTCGGCGAAACGGATGGCGTGGGTCGCCAGGCCGGCCGGCTTGAGCATGCGGTCGTTGACCTCGACATCCGCGCTGGCGAAGATATCGACGCTGCCGCGGTCCTTGAGCAATTGGCGCGCAAGCTTGACGCTGCCGCCCGACAGATCGACGACGCACACGCCGGTGCGCTGGGTGAACAAGGTCTCGACCGGGGTGAATGACGACGTCAGGCTGCCCGCGTGAGAAATGACCAGTTGGGGATGCCCTGGCGCGCAAGTCGCCGCGTTGGCGGCGCCAGCGACGCCCAACGCGAGGGACGCAAGGAAGCGAGTGATAGTGCGGTGTTTCATGCTGTGTCCTGTATTCTAAGTTATGCCTACATATGTTTTAACGAGCATATGTAAAAACGAAAACTATGCTCTTATTTAGCGTATCATCCGTCAAAAACCGAATCAACATGAACTGGTTTGCATATGCTTAAAATCGAGATACAGCCCAACTGGGTGCTGCGAGACGCCAAGGGGATGTCGACCGCGCTGCCGGCGGTATTGGCATTGCTGACTGCCGTGAGCAAACTTGGCAGCATCAGCAGGGCGGCGACCGACTGCGGCATGTCATATCGCCACGCGTGGGGCTTGCTGCGCGAGTTCAGCACGCAGTTCGGTGCGGAGCTGGTGTTGAAGGTACGAGGGCAGGGCACCGTTCTTTCGCCGCTGGCCGAGAAGCTGATCTGGGCCGACAAGCGCATCGCCGCGCGGCTGACCCCTATCCTTGATAGCCTGGCCTCCGAGTTGCAGCAAGAACTTGCCAGCGTGCTGCGCGAGCTGGCGCCGCAGCCGCTGCGCGTGACCGCATCGCACGGTTTCGCGATTGCCGCGCTGATGACGGCACTGGAAACGCAGGGGGTGACGGTCGACCTCAAATACCGCGGCAGCACCGAGGCGGTGGCGGCGCTGGCGCGCAGCGAGTGCGACCTGGCGGGATTTCACGTGCCGGTGGGCGCGCTCGGCGCCGCGGTCGCTGCCTCCTACACGCCCTGGCTCGATCCGAAGCAGCATGCCTTGATCCACCTTGCCTATCGCATGCAGGGCATTTTCGTGGCCAAGGGAAATCCCAAGGGCATCGCCGGCCTGGCCGACCTGGCGCGGCCGGGAGTCCGTTTCGTCAATCGGCAACTGGGGTCGGGAACACGGGTACTTCTGGATCTGTTACTGAGCGGTCAGGGCATCGCCAGCGCATCGATCGCCGGCTATGCCAGCGCCGAATTCACGCATGCCGCGGTGGCGGCTTTCGTCGGCAGCGGCATGGCCGATGTCGGCTTCGGCGTGGAAACCGCGGCGCGCCATTTCAACCTCGATTTCATCCCCGTCATTCGCGAACAATATCTTGTCGCTTGCCACAGCAAGGCGCTGGGCACGCCGATGATCGCGACCACGCTGGACATCATGCAGAGCGCCGCGTTCAAGGCAACCCTGGAGGACCTGCCGGGATACGACGGCACCTTATGCGGCACGCCGATGAAGATGGAAGACGCGCTCAGCTGAAGGGGCCTGCGTCGCCAACCAGGGCTTGCAGGGCGCATTTGACGGCGGCGATGACCGGTGTCCAGTCGGCATCGGCGCCCTGGCGAAACAGTCGCATGACGCTCGGGTACCATGGCGTGTCGTCGCGCTCGGCCATCCAGCGCCAGTCGGTCTTGTAGTCGGGTAGCATCATCCAGCAGCGTTTGGCCAGCGCGCCGGCCAGATGGGCAACGGCGGTGTCGACCGTGATCACCAGGTCCAGCTGCGTCACGATCGCGGCGGTGTCGGCAAAGTCGGCGATGTGCGGCGCCAGGTCGGTCAACGCGAGCGCGGCGGGAGGCTGCGCGGCCTGCTCTTGGCCGGCGCCTTTCTGCAGGCTGAAGAAGCGCACGCCGGCCACCTCGCCAAGCGGCGCGAGCGCGTCCAGCGACGGCAGCGAACGTTCGCCGTCGTTCTCGAAACGCGGATTGCCCTTCCACACCAAGCCGACGCGCAGGCCGGGCTCCATCGCGGCGAATGCCTGTGTCCAGCGATGCAGGCGGTCGGCCGGCGCTTCGAGATAGGGCAGCGTGGCGGGGATGCTGTCGAGGCGCGTGTCGAACAGCCGCGGCATGCCCATCGGCGCGACCCGGTAGTGCCAGTCGATGGCGGGCATGGGCTGGTCGAAGGCGATCGCCTCGTCCACGCCCGCGGCGCTGCCGAGCAAAGGCTGGAGGGCAGGGTGGCACAGCAGCGACACGCGCGCCGCGCCGCGCTCCTTGGCCAGCCTGGCGAAGCGGCAGAACTGGATCATGTCGCCGTGACCGGCTTCGAATTCGATCAGCAGGGTCTTGCCGTGCAGCGGCTCGCCTTGCCAGCGCGGCAGGACGCCAAACGCCTCGTCCGGCAGGCAGGCCTCGCGCGCTTCGAGGCGGCGCCAGCCTTCGTCGTAGCGGCCCTGGCGCAGCAGCAGATAGGCGAGATTGAACGGGGCCTTGCGATACGCCGGATCCAGGGTCATGGCCGTGCGATAGCAGTGCTCCGCCTCGGATTCGCGTTTCGTGCAAGCGAGCAGCACGCCCAGGTTGGACCAGGCAGCGGGCCGCGTCGGGTCGGTGCGCAGCGCTTCGCGATAGACCGACTCCGCCGCATCGAAGCGTCTGCAGGCGGCTAGCATCGCGCCCAGATTGAGTTGGACTTGCACCTGCCATGGCTGGCGCGCGATCGCGTTGCGGTAGGCTTGTTCGGCCTCGTGCCAGCGGCCCGCGCGATCGAGCAGATAGCCGAGATTGGCGTGTACCACGGCGGCGTCCGGATCCAGTAGCAGGGCGCGGCGAAATGTGGCTTCCGCGGCCGCGGCGTGGCCATCGGTCATTTGGCGGGTGCCTTCGTGGAACAGGGATTCGACCGGATCGGGTAGCGTCATGCGCGAATCTTATCAGTGGGCATGCACGATGCGGAGTGAAATCTGCGAAGGCAATTTAAAAATAGCTGCGTCAATATCGAGAGCCATACAAAAATGACTAGGGCTCGGTCGACTTCCTGTCGCCGCATAGGACTGGTCTTACATACGGCCGCGAAAACGCGGTGTTCACATGACTTCCGCCTTGCGGCTGTCTATGAAGCAAGGGCGTGCTTACACCTCCTCGCCGACCATTTAATTCCAATGCGAAAGTTGCTACTAAATGTAAACGGCCGTGCGCAAGCCAACAGTTCGCCAGGGGTCGAATGTTAGATTGGCGACGCGCGTTCATCGCGTATCCGTTTTGCAACCCAGTCTTCGTTGAAGGCTTTTTTTGAGAGGTTTGTAATATGCAAAAATCGAAAGGCATGTTTGCCGCGATCGCCCTGGCTTCGGCCGCCCTTGGTTCCCAGGTAGCCTATGCTGCGGACATCAGCAATCCCGCCGCAACCGTCGCGCTGGTCGATAACTCAGCGTTCTTTGGCGCACTTTTCACGGGGAACAATGCAGGCAACACCTTCGCCGACAAGTACAGCTTCACGACGGCGTCGCCAGGCGCGTTGACCGCCGATGTACTGTCAACCGGGGGGAACGCGAAGACCGGTCTCGACATTACCGGCTTCGGCCTTTTTAACGCGAGCGGTGAGTTGTTGGGCGGCACCCAGTTGTCCACCGGCGCCACTGACAACTGGACGCTGAGCTCGGCCAACCTGGCTGCCGGCGACTACTATGTCCTGGTGAGTGGCAGCATGGCCGGCCAAAGCGCAGGCAAGTACCTCGCCGACATTTCGTTGGCCCCGGTGCCTGAACCGGAAACCTACGCGATGCTGCTGGGCGGCTTGGGCATGCTCGGCTTTACGGCGCGCCGCCGCAAACGTGCTGGCCGACAGGCAAGCGCATAAGCTTTCCCACATGGGGCTGGGCTCTCATCCCAGTCCCATGATGCCGAGTTCATGCAGGGACAGTGCTTACCGCTGATCAGATTGTCGTATATGGCACCATTACCAGCGCCAGATTGCGGCGGGAAAAGGGCCGATGCATTCCAAGGCGTTCGCTCATCCACGATATGAAGTCGGACCAAGTAAGGGAAGGGAGTGGTTTTGCCTATTCGATATTCCGCGACGGCGGATGACTGCCGTCCGTTGAAGCAAATCTGCCGCTTTGATCTTTGAAATCACTTAGAGCGAAGCCTTGGACCCGTGCCATCCCAAATTGGCATTTTCACTTCACAATTTTGTGAAGTAAATTTGCCACTTCCCGAAGCTCTGAAACGAATCTGCCACTTGCCGTAAGCCGCTGGTCGCCAGACTAGGTAACCCCCCAGCATGCTGACTGCAGACGTTTTGGTACCTGAGCCCCCGCCCGACGAACGCCGCTCAGGTGCCGACAAACATCGCGCGATTGAATAGACTACCACCAGTCGTCACAATCAAGGACGGCCGTCCGATGATGCAAAAGCGTGACTCTTCCCCACTCCAGCGTTCCCCTCTGCGATCCCACCAACGGCCCGTCATAAGTCACACATTTGCTTCATAAGCAGATGAAGCAAATGTGTGACTTCTCGATGAGAGGTGTCGCCAGCAGTATGACGGCCTTTCGCAACGCCAGTATACACAGCTACTTTTACATCAGCTGAGCCCGCACACAGAGCGGCAGCGGAACAGCGGCCGACCGCTCCGTATGCGCGTTAGGTACGGGCCTTCGCCGCTGCCGCGCGATCGCCAGCAACGGCTCCGGACATTTTTATTAGGAAATTCGGGAGATGTTTTCTTCGATTCCCATTGGCTCTTCCCATCTGTTAAATCCCGACCGCTCGGGGTGGGCGCCCGGACAAGTTTCGTGCGGGAGCCGCGCCTTGCGACTCGCCACGCACCCGCACA
>DASRXO010000410.1:0-2014 GCA_035654095.1 Telluria sp. | reverse complement strand
GCGGCCGGCATCGAGATCCAGGTACCGGCCGACCGGCGCGGGCGGCTTACCGATTTCCTCACCGAGATCGAAAACGTCCAGGTCGAGCCCGACCGCCGCGCGCGCGTCGTCATCAACGAGCGCACCGGCACTGTGGTGTCGGGCGGCGATGTGCGTATCGCCCGCGTGGTCGTCTCGCAAGGCGACCTGAAGGTGTCGATCGTGACCGACAATAGCGTCTCGCAGCCGGCAGCGGGCGGCTACGGCGGCGCGACCGGGCAGACCCTGCGCGTGTCAAACAGCCGCGTGGCCGTCGACGAGCTGAGCGAGACGGGCTTCGTCGCGTCAGGAACCTCGGTCGCCGACCTTGTGCAATCGCTGGCACGGCTCAAGACGAACACGCGCGACATCATTTCGATCCTGCGTGCCGTGAAGGCGGCGGGCGCCTTGCACGCCGAACTCATCGTGCAATAACGGCGCATAACTTTTTACACCTGATTGGAGCAAGCGACGTGGTCTCACTCATCGACGGCAACACCACAGCATTACTGAGCCTGGCGCTCGACGCCGCCGGCATGCGCCAGCAGGCGATCGCGCAGAACATCGCCAACGTCAACACGCCCGCCTACCAGCGCATGAGCGTGAACTTCGAGGTCCAGCTCGCGGCCGTGCGCGACAGCGCCGGCGCGGCCTTGCCCTCGCTGGCCGATCTGTCGAACTACCGGCCGGCGTTCGCCTATGCCGACAGCGCCGACGACGGCATCGCACTCGACATGGAAGTGGCCGACCTGTCGGAAAACACCTTGCACCAGCACGCATTGCTCAAGGCCTTGACCAAACACCTGGGCATGATCAGCCTGGCCATCAACGAAGGGAAACGCTAATGGACTACAACGCCGCATTCCAGATCAGCGCGACCGGCATGGCCGTCGAAAAGACGCGTCTCGACGTCAGCGCAGCCAACATTGCCAATATGCACAACGCAGCCAGTTCGGCGGCCCAGGTCGCGCGGCCGCTGCGCGTCATTTCGCAGGAGATCGCGCTGACGTTCTCCGAACAGTTCGGCGCGCTCATCGCCTCGGGCGGCGGCACGCGTATCGCCTCGGTCGAGCCGCAGGCCGTGGCGCCGCGCATGGTCTACGAACCGGGTCACCCCTACGCGGACGCCAAGGGCTTCGTCGCCTATCCGGGCACCGACCACATGGGCGAAATGGTCAACCTGAACACCGCGCTGCGCGCCTACGAGGCCAATGTCGTGGCGATGAACGCCGCCAAGACGATGGCCTCACGCGCGCTCGACATCGGGGGCCAGCAATGAGTATCGAATCGATCGCCGCCATCGGCGCCATGGACGAGGCCGCGCTGCTGCCCGCGAGCCAGGCCGCCGCGCCGGCCGCCGGCTTCGGCGACTGGTTCGCGCAAGAGCTCGGCCAGGTCAATACCAGCATCGTCAACGCCGACCACGACATCCGTCTGCTCGCCACCGGCCAGGCCACCAGCCTGCATGAAGTCATGATCCACCTGGAAGAAGCCAAGCTGTCGTTCCAGCTGCTGGCCCAAGTCCGCAACCGCTTGCTGGACGCGTACCAGGAAGTCATGCGGATGCAGGTCTAGGAGCTGATCGGTGAAGTCACTATTATTGCTGTGGGAAGGCCTGGATCGGCGCGCGCGCGTCGGCGCCGCGCTCGGCTGCGTGCTCATCGCTGGCCTGATGGTCGCGCTCGCGGTCTGGGCCTATCGTCCCGATTACCAGGTGCTGTTCGCCGACATGGCGCCGCGCGACGCGGCCGCGATGTCGGCCGAGCTTGATAAAATGAAGACGCCATACCAGCTCGGCGACGACGGCAACACCATCCTCGTGCCGCGCGACCTGGTCTACAAGACGCGCCTTAAACTGATGGGCAAGGACGTGCCGCTGCACGGCGCCGTCGGCTTCGAGGTGTTCAATAACGCCGATTTCGGCATGACCGAGTTCGTCCAGAAGGTCAACTACCTGCGTGCCGTGCAGGGTGAACTGACGCGCACCATCCTGTCG
>DASRXO010000409.1:0-2667 GCA_035654095.1 Telluria sp. | reverse complement strand
GTCGATAAAAAACTGGATCATGGATGCGCGGGACTCGAGTAAGCGGGATGCTCTCGTAGTGTAGCGAAACAATAGCCTTTCTGCTTGAGGCCGACGATCAACGGCTCGAGGTCGGCCGGCGCCCACGGGTCCTTGCGCGACCAGATGCCGAGGTGGGCCAGGAAGATGTCGCCGTCTTTCAGATTGGCCAGGGCGCGCTTGAGCAGCAGTGCGTTGGGAAACACCTCGCTCGAGGTTTCGTCGCCCGAGAAGCCGGCCTTGGCCCAGCCCACGTGCGCGTAGCCGCAGGCCTTGGCCGCGGCCAGCGTGTTGGGCGAGGTGTGGCCGCCGGGCGCGCGCCAGAGCGGGTCGAGCGGGCGGCCGGTGAGTTCATGGAAGCGCGTATCGACCCGCTTGAGTTCCTGGCAATACTGCGCGGGACTCCAGTCGAGCACCTTGCCGGCCTGCGCGCCGAACTGCGGCTTGACCGCGATATGGCCGTGCGGCAGGTCGCGCTGGAAGTAGACGTGGTCGAAAGTGTGGGTGCCGAACGCATGGCCCTCGGCCACGCGCGCCTTCCAGAACGGGGCCCAGGACGGATCGAGCGACCAGTCGCCGCGCACGGTCTTTTCGTTGGCCATGAAGAAGGTGGCCTTGACCTGGTATCGATGCAGCGTGGCGGCGATGAACTCGGCCTGCGACTGGCTGCCGGTATCGAAGGTCAGGTAGATGGTGCCGGCGCAGGATGCGGGCGCCGCCGGCCCAGGCGCCGCGGCCTGGGACGATGCCGCCAGCAGCAGGGCCGCGCCCGCGAGGCCGGTGCGGAAGCGGGTCTGCCCGGTCATTACATCCGCGGCGCGCTGTCGGCGAAAAACACGCCGTGCGGCGAGCGGCCGACCGGGATCAGCTTGATCACCTTGCGCGAGGCGACGTCGATCACGGCGACCTTCTTGATCCAGCGCAGCGTGACCCACAGCAGCTTGCCGTCGGCGGTCATCTCCATGCAGTCGGGGCCGCCGGGCACGTTGATGGTGCCGACGTTTTCCAGCGTGGTCTCGTCGATGATGTTGATGGTGTTCGCGACCCGGTTCGACACGAAGGTATGGCGCTTGTCGCCGAAGGCGCGGAAGTTGTGCGCGCCGTCGCCGGCCTTGATGCGCTTGACCGTCTTCTGGGTGCGCCAGTCGATGACCTCGACATAATCGCTGCCCATGATGCCGACCAGCAGGTACTTGTCGTCCGGCGTCACGGCGATCCCGGCCGGCAGCTTACCGACCGCCATGGTCCACTTCACGGTTTGCGTGCTCAGGTCGATCGCGCTGACCTGGTCGCTGCCCTGCTGGGTTACGAACACCATGTCGCTGGCGGCGTTGAAGGCCATGTGGCTGGGCAGCTTGGCCAGCGGGATGCGCTTGGACAGCGTCAGGTTGCCGCCCTCGTATTTGTAGATGTCGACCCGGTCCAGCCGCAGCGAGGCCGCGACGAACCATTTCTGGTCGGGCGAAAAGCCGATCTGGTACGGGTCGTACACGTCCTTGACGGTGCGCTGGATCTTGCCGGACTTCGGATCGAGGAAGATCAGCTCGTTGCCGACGGAACTGGCGACGATCAGCGACTTTTCGTCCGGTGTCGACATCAGGTGGTGCGGCTCCTTGCCGACCGCGAAGGTGGCGGTTTCCGCGTAGGTGACCGGGTCCAGCAGCTTGACGGTGGCGTCGCGCGAATTGAGGACCACGACGACGTTCGCCTGGGCCGACTGGAGGGCCGACAGGAAGCAAAGGGTGGTGAGGAGCACCCGAGAAAAACCGCGCAGCATGCGAATGATTCGCCCGAAAGACCAAAACGCATATTCTACGTGGAAATGCAGATGGCGACCGGCTTTCTTCCCGCATTCTGGCGATGAAACGCAACACGCTGGTCATTGCGTCAATGGCGCTTCGACACGTCATGCTCTACAATCTCCCATCACACCTCAATCTCAAGGAAAAACATGTCCACTATCACCACAGAGTCCGGTCTGCAGTACGAAGACACCGTAGTCGGCGAAGGCGCCGAAGCGCAAGCCGGCCAGCACGTCACCGTGCACTACACCGGCTGGCTGCGTAACGACGACGGCACGCCGGGCGCGAAGTTCGATTCGAGCAAGGACCGCAACGATCCGTTCCAGTTTTCGCTGGGCGCCGGCCAGGTAATTCGCGGCTGGGACGAAGGCGTGCAGGGCATGAAAGTCGGCGGCGCGCGGCGCCTGACGATTCCGGCCGCGCTCGGTTACGGTGCGCGCGGCGCGGGCGGCGCGATTCCGCCGAATGCGACCCTGATTTTCGACGTCGAACTGCTGGCGGTGTAAGCATGGTCCGCCGCGCGCTGCGCGTATTGCTGCTGGCGCTGCTGTTGCCGGCAGTCGGCGGCTGCACCGTGCTGGCGGTCGGCGGCGCGGTGGTGGGCGCGGGCGTGACGGTGGTCTCGACCGCGGTCGACGCCGGCGTCGCGGTCGGCAAGGGCGTGGTCAACGTGGCCACCGCCCCCTTCGGCAGCTCGAAAGACAAATAACCCGTGTCGTTCCCGGGCTCGGCGCCCCCCTTGGCGGGAACCCATAGCGAGGCGGAATACACGCGCTATGGAGGGAATTCGTGCAATGCATGGATTCCCGCCAAGGGGGGCGCCGAGCCCGGGAACGACGGGGCCGAT
>DASRXO010000408.1:0-5227 GCA_035654095.1 Telluria sp. | reverse complement strand
TTCCAGCGCTATCAGGTCGAAGCCACTTACCTCGCACTGACCGCGAACGTGGTCACCACCGCGATCCGCGAGGCCTCCTTGCGTGCGCAGCTGCAGGCCACCAACGAGGTGCTCGACGCGCTGCGCAAGCAACTGACCGTGCTCGAGCAGCAGCTCCAGCTGGGCGCCATCGCGCGCGCTACCGTGCTCACCCAGCGCAACCAGGTGGCGCAAGTGGTGGCCACCGTGGCGCCGCTCGAAAAGCAGCTGGCGCAGGCGCGCCATCAGTTATCGGTTCTGGCCGGCAAGCTGCCGAGCGAAGCGGGCATGCCCGAGTTCGCGCTCGGCTCGCTGACGCTGCCGGAACAATTGCCGGTCTCGCTGCCGTCGGCGCTGGTGCGCCAGCGGCCCGACATCCGCGCCAGCGAAGCCTTGCTGCACCAGGCCAGCGCGCTGGTCGGCGTGGCGACCGCCAACCAGTATCCGCAGTTCACGCTGAGCGCCGCTTACGGCTCGGCGAGTCCGACCGTCGGCGACTTGTTCAAGCGCAGCAATGCGGTATGGAACCTCGCGGCCGGCCTGACCCAGCCGATCTTCAATGGCGGCGCGCTGTCGGCCAGGCGGCGCGCCGCCGAAGCGGCCTACGACCAGGCCGCGGCGCAGTACCGCGCCACCGTGCTGGCCGCGTTCCAGGACGTGGCCGACAGCTTGCGCGCGCTCGACAGCGACGCCGCCGCACTGCAGGCGCAGGCCGAGGCCGAAGCGTTGGCCTCCGAATCGCTGGGTCTCGCGACCCAGCAATACCGGCTGGGCGCGATCAGCTACCTGGTGCTGCTGGACGCCCAACGCACCTACCAGCAATCGCATATCAACCTGGTGCAGGCCCAAGCCGCACGCTATGCCGATACGGCCGCGCTGTTTCAGGCGCTGGGCGGCGGCTGGTGGCAGCGCGCCGGCACCAATAATCCTCAGTAACGTTCGAACCGCGGAGATCGATTCATGACCAAACGAATCATGACCAAGCGCATGTTCATCATGGTGGGCGCTGTGCTGTTGCTGGTCGCCATACTGGCGCTCGGCAAGTTCCTGCAGATCCGGCAGCTGATCGCCAGTTCGCCCAAGCCGGGGCCGCAGACCGTCACCGCGATCAAGGCCAGCGCGCTCGACTGGCAACCGCAGCTGGCCTCGGTCGGCACGCTGACGCCGGTGCGCGGGGTCGACGTCACCACCGAGATCGCGGGCCTGGTCCGGCGCGTGGGGTTCAAGTCGGGCCAGGACGTCAAGGCCGGCCAGGTGCTGATCGAGCTGAACGCCGAGTCCGACATCGCGCAGTTGCGCGCGCTGCAGGCGGCGGCCGACCTGGCCGCCACGGTGCTCGCGCGCGACAAGGCCCAGTTCGCCGTGCAGGCGATCAGCCAGGCCCAGGTCGACAACGACGAGGCCGACCTCAAGAACCGCAAGGCGCTCGCGGCCCAGCAGCAGGCCCAGGTCGACAAGAAGACCATCCGCGCGCCCTTCGCCGGCAAGCTCGGCATCACCGCCGTCAATCCCGGCCAGTACGTCAATCCGGGCGACAAGCTGGTGACCTTGCAGACCATCGATCCGGTGTATGTCGACTTCTTCGTGCCGCAAAAGGACGTGGCCAGCCTCGCCATCGGGCAGAAGCTGACCTTGCGTAACGACGCCTATCCGGCGCTGGCGTTCCCGGCCTCGGTGTCCTCGATCAATCCGAAGGTCGACACCGCGACCCGCAACGTGCAGGTGCAGGCCACGGTGGTCAACAGCAAGCGCCAGCTGTTGCCGGGCATGTTCGCCAACGTCAGCCTCGACCAGGGCGAGCGCAAGCGCTACATCACGCTGCCGCAAACCGCGATCACCTACAACCCTTACGGCTCGACCGTGTTCACGCTCGCGCCCGCCACCGGCAAGGACGCGCCGAAAGACGAGAAAGGCAATCCCCATCTGGTGGCGCAGCAAGTGTTCGTGACGACCGGCACCACGCGCGGCGACCAGGTGGCGGTGCTGACCGGCATCAGCGAGGGCCAGACCGTGGTCACCAGCGGCCAGTTGAAGTTGAAGAACGGCACCCCGGTCGTGATCGACAACAAGGTCCAGCCGGCGAACAATCCACAGCCGACGCCGCAGGAACACTGAGGACGCGCCATGAACTTCACCGACATCTTCATCCGCCGGCCGGTGCTCGCCAGCGTGATCAGCCTGCTGATCGTGGTGCTGGGGCTGCGTTCGCTATTCAGCCTGCCGATCAACCAGTATCCGCATACCGAGAATGCGGTGGTCACCGTCTCCACCGCGTACTACGGGGCCGATGCGCAGACCGTGGCCGGCTTCATCACGCAGCCGCTGGAGTCGGCGATCGCCCAGGCCCAGGGCATCGACTACCTTTCCTCGTCGAGCAACAGCGGGGTCTCGACGATCACCGCCACGCTGCGCCTGAACTACGATTCGAACCGCGCGCTGACCGAGATCACCACGCAGGTCAATTCGGTCAAGAACCAGCTGCCGCCGCAGGCCCAGCAACCGGTGCTGACGGTGCAGACCGGGCAGACCACCGACGCCATGTACCTCGGCTTCTACAGCAATACGCTGCCGACCAATAACGTCACCGACTTCCTGCTGCGGGTGGTCAAGCCCAAGCTCGATTCGGTCGAGGGCGTGCAGACCGCCGAGATCCTCGGCGCGCGCCAGTTCGCGCTGCGCGCCTGGCTCGACGCGTCGAAGATGGCGGCGCACGGCGTGACCGCGGCCGACGTCAGCGCGGCGCTGACCGCCAACAACTACCTGACCGGGCTCGGCACCTCGAAGGGGCAAATGGTCAGCGTGCCGCTGACCGCCGGCACCGACCTGCACACCGTCGCCGAATTCCGCCAGTTGTCGATCAAGCAGAGCGACGGCGCGATCGTGCGCCTGGAAGACGTGGCCACCGTCACGCTGGGGTCGGAGAACTACGACTTCAACGTGGCCTTCAGCGGCGTGCGCTCGG
This sequence comes from Telluria sp., assembly GCA_035654095.1. Taxonomy (GTDB): domain Bacteria; phylum Pseudomonadota; class Gammaproteobacteria; order Burkholderiales; family Burkholderiaceae_D; genus Telluria_A. Next base: position 2,247 of record DASRXO010000408.1, on the reverse strand, counting down.
TGTTCATCGGCATCAAGGTGGCGCCCGGCGCCAACATCCTCGACGTGGCCGACCGCGTGCGCACCGCCTTCCCGCCGATCCGCGAGCAGTTGCCGAATGGCTTGACCGGCCAGATCGTCTACGACTCGACCGACTTCATCAACACCTCGATCCATGAAGTCATCAAGACCCTGGTGGAGGCGCTGATCATCGTCACCATCGTGATCTACCTGTTCCTCGGCAGCCTGCGCGCGGTGATCGTGCCGGTGATCGCGATGCCGCTGTCGCTGGTCGGCACCTTCTTCGTGATGCTGGCGATGGGCTATTCGATCAACCTGCTGACCCTGCTGGCGATCGTGCTGGCGATCGGGCTGGTGGTGGACGACGCCATCATCGTGGTCGAGAACGTCGACCGCCACATGAAGAGCGGCATGTCGCCCTTCGATTCGGCGCTGGTGGCGGCGCGCGAGCTGGGCAGTCCGATCCTCGCGATGACGGTGGTGCTGATCGCGGTCTACGTGCCGATCGGCTTCCAGGGCGGGCTGACCGGCGCGCTGTTCACCGAGTTCGCGTTCACGCTGGCCGGCGCGGTGGCGGTGTCGGGCGTGGTCGCGCTGACGCTGTCGCCGATGATGTGCTCGCGCATCTTCCGCGCCAGCCAGGACGAGGGCCGCTTCGTCAAGGCGATCGACCGCGTGTTCGACCGGGTGCACAGCGGCTACTTGCGCACGCTGCACAGCCTGCTCGATACCTGGCCGGTGCTGATCGTCATGGGCGTGCTGCTGAGCCTGTGCCTGGGGCTGATGTTCAAGATGTCGCAGTCGGAACTCGCGCCGGAAGAGGACCAGGGCATCGTGCTGTCGCAAGTGGTGGGCGCGCCGACCGCCACCTCGGACCAGATGCTGGTGTATGCCGACCAGATTTTCGAGATCGCCAAGGCCACGCCCGAGTATGCGCAGATGTTCCAGATCACCGGCGTGCCGACCATCAATGCCGGCTTCGGCGGGGTCTTGCTCAAGCCGTGGGAACAGCGGACCCGCTCGGCCCACGAGATCCAGCAAGATCTGCAGGCGAAGTGGAACAAGATTGCCGGCGCGCGGGTAGCGGCGTTCCAGTTCCCGGCGCTGCCGGGCAGTTCGGGCTTGCCGGTGCAGTTCGTGATCACCACCACCGAGCCGTTCGAAAACCTCAACACGGTGGCCCAGCAATTGCTCGACAAGGTGCGCGCCGCCAACAAGTTCTATTTTGTCGACGTCGACCTGAAAGTCGATTCGCCGCAGGCCAGCGTGGAGGTCGACCGCGACAAGCTCAGCACGCTGGGCATGACCCAGCAGGACTTCGGCACTGCGCTCAGCGCCGCGATGAGCGGCGGCTACGTCAACTACTTCTCGATTGCGGGCCGGTCGTACCGGGTCATCCCGCAGGTGCAGCAGGTGGACCGGCTGAATCCGTCGAACATACTCGACTTCCACATCAAGACGCCGGCTGGCGGCGTGATCCAGGCCAGCACGGTGGCTAGCCTCAAGTACAGCGTGGTGCCGGAGTCGATCACCCGCTTCCAGCAGCTCAACTCGGTGACCTTCTCGGGCGTGACCGGCGCATCGCAGGCGGAAATCCTGCAATACATGCGCGACACGCTGAAGGAAGTGGCGCCCAGCGGCTACACGGTCGACTACTCGGGGCAATCGCGCCAGTTTGTGCAGGAATCGGGCGGCTTTCTTGTGACCATGGCGTTCGCGGTGATCATCGTGTTCCTGGCGCTGGCGGCCCAGTTCGAGAGCTTCCGCGACCCGATCGTGATTTTGGTGTCGGTGCCGTTGGCGCTGTTCGGGGCGATGATCTTCATCTTCCTCGGCTTCGCGTCGATCAACATCTATACGCAGGTCGGGCTGGTGACCTTGATGGGCCTGATCAGCAAGCACGGCATTTTGATTGTGGAGGTGGCGAACCACCGGCGCGCCGACGGCCTGAGCAAGCGCGAGGCGATCGAAGACGCGGCCGGCACGCGGCTGCGCCCGATCCTGATGACCACGGCGGCGATGGTGTTCGGCGTGGTGCCGCTGGTGATCGCCTCAGGCGCCGGCGCGGCGGGACGGCATTCGATGGGCCTGGTGATTTTTACCGGGCTGGCGATCGGGACGCTGTTCACTTTGTTCGTGGTGCCGGCGATGTATATGTTCCTGGCGGGCGAGCACAAGGCGGTGGCGAAGCCAAGCAGCCCGGTGGGCGATGCGACTCCGGTCACGGAAATTTAGGACGGGCCGAGAG
>DASRXO010000407.1:0-6831 GCA_035654095.1 Telluria sp. | reverse complement strand
CTATTCTAGCGCTTCTGCGGCGCCATGACATCGAGCGCGAGGTTGAGCGCCAAAACATTCACACGCGGCTCGCCGAAGAAGCCGGCCACCCGCTCCATCTTGCCGGTTTCGACCAGCTGGCGCACCTGTTCGACGCTCAGGTGGCGCAGCGCGGCCACGCGGCCGACCTGGTACAGGGCGGCGGCGACGCTGATCTCCGGATCGAGGCCGCTGGCCGAGGCGGTGACCAGGTCGACCGGCACCGGCGCGGCATTGCCCGGATCGGCCGCGCGCAAGGCGTCGATGCGGCCCTTGACGGCGTCGGTTTGGGCCGGATTCAGCGGACCGAGGTTCGAGCCGCTCGAGCCGGCGGCGTTGTTCGGCATCGGCGAGGTGGCCGACGGCCGGCCCCAGAAATAGCGCGGCGACGAGAAGGCCTGGCCGATCAGCTGCGAGCCGACCGGCTTGCCCTTGAGCTCGACCATGCTGCCGCCGGCCTGCGACGGGAACACCGCCTGGCCGATGCCGGTCACGGCCAGCGGATAGGCCACGCAGCACAACAGCGACAGGGCGCCGAACAGCACCAGCGCGGGGCGAAAAGGGGATGTCATGATGGCTCCTGGATTAAACGAGGTTGAGCGTCGACAGCAGCATGTCGATCAGCTTGATGCCGATGAAGGGCAGCGCGATGCCGCCCAGGCCGTAGATCAGCAAGTTGCGGCGCAACAGCGCGGTGGCGCCGATCGCGCGGTAGCGCACGCCCTTGAGCGCGAGCGGGATCAGCGCCACGATGATCAGGGCGTTGAAGATCACCGCCGACATGATCGCCGAGGCCGGGCTGGCCAGGTGCATGACGTCGAGCGCTTTGAGCTGCGGGTAGGTGCCGACGAAAGCGGCCGGGATGATCGCGAAATACTTGGCAATGTCGTTCGAGATCGAGAAGGTGGTCAGCGACCCGCGCGTCATCAGCATCTGCTTGCCGATCTCGACGATCTCGAGCAGCTTGGTCGGGTTCGAATCGAGATCGACCATGTTGCCCGCCTCTTTCGCGGCCTGGGTGCCCGAGTTCATGGCCACCGCGACGTCGGCCTGGGCCAGCGCCGGCGCGTCGTTGGTGCCGTCGCCGGTCATCGCCACCAGCCGGCCTTCGGACTGGTAGCCGCGAATCAGTTTGAGCTTGTCTTCCGGCGTCGCTTCGGCCAGGAAGTCGTCGACCCCCGCTTCGGCCGCGATGGCGGCGGCGGTCAGGCGGTTGTCGCCGGTGATCATCACGGTCTTGATGCCCATGCGGCGCAGTTCGGCGAAGCGTTCCTTGATGCCGCCCTTGACAATGTCCTTGAGTTCGACCACGCCCATCACGCGACCGCCGTCGGCCACCACCAGCGGCGTGCTGCCGCGGCGCGCCACGTCGTCCACCGCGCGCGCCACCTCGGCCGGATAGGCATGGCCGAGCAGCTCGACGTGCTTGCGCACCGCGTCGGCCGCGCCCTTGCGCAGCTGGCGTTCGCCGACGTCGACGCCGCTCATGCGGGTGTTCGCCGAGAACGGCAGGAAGGTCGCGTGCAGCGGCCCGATCTCGCGCTCGCGGATACCGAAGCGCTTGGCCAGCACCACGATGCTGCGCCCTTCCGGCGTTTCGTCGGCCAGCGAGGCCAGTTGCGCCACGTCGGCCAGCTGCTGCTCGGTGACGCCGGGCGCCGGGATGAAGGCCGCGGCCTGGCGGTTGCCGAGCGTGATGGTGCCGGTCTTGTCGAGCAGGAGCACGTCGACGTCGCCGGCCGCCTCCACCGCGCGGCCCGAGGTGGCGATCACGTTCGCCTGCAGCATGCGGCTCATGCCGGCCACGCCGATGGCCGACAGCAGGCCGCCGATGGTGGTCGGAATCAGGCACACCAGCAGCGCGATCAACACCGTGATGGTGACCGGCACGCCGGCCTTGGTCGCATCGACCGCGAACAGCGAGAACGGCAGCAAGGTCACGGTCACCACCAGGAACACGATGGTCAGCGCCACCAGCAGGATGGTCAGCGCGATCTCGTTCGGGGTCTTCTGGCGCTTGGCGTTTTCGACCATGGCGATCATGCGGTCGAGGAAGGTCTCGCCGGGGTTGACGCTAACGCGCACCACCAGCCAGTCCGACAGCACGCGGGTGCCGCCGGTGACGGCCGAGAAGTCGCCGCCCGATTCGCGGATCACGGGCGCCGATTCGCCGGTGATGGCGCTCTCGTCGACCGAGGCCACGCCTTCGATCACCTCGCCGTCGATCGGGATCACGTCGCCCGCTTCGATCAGGATCGTATTCCCCTTGCGCAGCTCGGTGCCCGGCACCGGCAACCAGGTGGTGCCGTGTTTCGGCACATGCAGCTTCTTGGCGGTGACCATCTGCTTCAGGCTCCGCAGCGACGCGGCCTGCGCCTTGCTGCGGCCCTCGGCCAGCGCTTCGGCGAAGTTCGCGAACAGCACCGTGAACCACAGCCAGACGCTGATGGCGAGGATGAAGCCGGGGCTGGCCTCGCCCTTGCCGTTCAGCGCCTGGATATACAGCAGCGTGGTGATGATGCTGCCGACATACACCACGAACATCACGGGGCTGCGCAATTGGGTGCGCGGGTGCAGCTTCCTGAACGCGTCGGCGATGGCAGGACCGACCAGCGAGGAATCGAACAGAGTCAGTCCCTTGCGCGGGACGACCACTTCAGGCAATGCCAGTTCTTGGGACATGGTGGTCTCCGTTTATTTGGTAAAGAGCTGCAGATGTTCGACCACCGGGCCGAGCGCCAGTGCGGGCACGTAGTTGAGCACGCCGACCAGCACCACGACGCCGACCAGCAGGCTCACGAACATCGGGCCGTGGGTGGGCATGGTGCCGGCGTTGGCCTCGAGCCGCTGTTTGCCGGCCAGCGAACCGGCCACCGCGAGGATCGGCACGATCATCGCAAAGCGGCCGAACCACATCGCCACCGCCAGCATGCCGTTGTAGAACGGGGTGTTGGCGGACAGGCCGGCAAACGCGCTGCCGTTGTTGTTGGCGGCCGAGCTGAAGGCGTACAGGATCTCCGAGAAGCCGTGGGCGCCGGGGTTGGCGATGCCGGCCTTGCCCGCATCGAGCATGACGGCGACCGCGGTCCCGGCCAGTACCAGCAACGGCGTGACCAGGATCGCGATCGAGGTCATCTTCATTTCGTAGGCCTGGATCTTCTTGCCCAGATACTCTGGGGTGCGGCCGATCATCAGGCCGGCGATGAACACCGCCATGATGGCGAACACCAGCATGCCGTACAGGCCGGAACCGACCCCGCCGAAGATCACCTCGCCGAACTGGATCAGCAGCAGCGGGATCATGCCGCCGGCCGGCATGAAGGAGTCGTGCATGGCGTTGACCGCGCCGCAGGAAGCGGCGGTGGTGACCGCAGCGAACAGGGCCGAGGCGCTGATGCCGAAGCGCGCTTCCTTGCCTTCCATGTTCCCGCCCGGCTGCAGGGCCGACGCGGTCTGGTCCACGCCCATCGCGTGCAGCGCCGGGTGGGCCTGCTGCTCGGCGCCCAGCACGAACACGGTGCACACGACGAAGATCAGCGTCATCGCGCCGAGCACCGCCCAGCCCTGGCGCAGGTCGCCGACCATGCGGCCGAAGGCGAAGCACAGGCCGGCCGGGATCAGGAAGATCGACAGCATCTGCATGAAGTTGGCCAGCGGCGTGGGGTTTTCGTAAGGGTGCGCCGAGTTGGCGTTGAAGAAGCCGCCGCCATTCGTACCGAGCATCTTGATCGCTTCCTGCGACGCGACCGGGCCCATGGCGATGGTCTGGGTGGTGGCGGTCAGGGTTTCCATCACCGGCTGGCCCTTGTCGTCCTTGAGCGGCTGGCCGTCGGCGCCGTTCTTCGGCTGGCTGTAGGTGACCGGATCGAGCAGCGTGACGTCCTTGTACGCACTGAAGTTCTGGATCGCGCCCTGCCCCATCAGGAACACGGCGAACAGCAGCGACAGCGGCAGCAGCACATACAAGGTCGAACGCGTGATGTCGACCCAGAAGTTACCGATCACCTTGGCCGAGCGCGCCGAGAAGCCGCGCACCAGCGCGAACGCCACGGCCATGCCGGTGGCGGCCGAGAAGAAGTTCTGGCCGGTCAGCGCCAGCGCCTGGCTCAAGTAGCTCATGGCCTGCTCGCCGCTGTAGCCCTGCCAGTTGGTATTGCTGACAAAGCTGACCGCGGTGTTGAAGGCCGAGTCGGGGGCGATGTTCGGCATCGCCTGCGGGTTGAGCGGCAGCCAGCCCTGCACGCGCTGGACCAGGTAGACGAACAGGGCGCCGAGCACATTGAACGACAACAGGGCCACGGCATAGCGCTTCCAGCCCATGCCGTCGTCGGCTCCGGTGCCGGCCATCCGGTACAGCAGTCTTTCGAGGCGCGCAAGCCAGCCGAGGCCGGGCACCGCGCCGCCGTCGCCGACGCGCGCCAGCACGATCCCGAGCGGGTAGGCCAGCACCAGCAGCGCGGCCAGGAACGCCGCCAACAGCAGCAAGGATTGGGAAGTCATCACAGGTCCTCCGCTTTCAGCAGGGCGACGACGAGGTAGACCATCAAGCCGGCGGCGGCCACGGCGCCGATCACGTAGAAGGTATTCACGAGCGGCCTCCCAGCAGGTCGCAGGCGGCCGCGAAAGCGCAGGTCACGGCGAAAAACGCCACGATCGCACCGATAAAAACGATGTCCATCTTCACCCTCATCCGAGTTGGTTTCAGTAGAACCAGCTTAGCGGGACTCGTCTAAAATTTACGTAAACAGTTGGAGACGGGGTGTAAACAAACCGTAAACAAATCGTAAATACCGGCATCCTTTACAACCGCCGGGCCGCGCAAACGCCAAAAAAACGCCTCGCCGTCATTCCCGCGCAAGCGGGAACGACGCTCCTTCAACAATCAGTGAAAAAAAAGCCCGGGCGCCAATGATGGCGGCCGGGCCGGGCGTGGTCACAAAGCGGGGTATCAGCTGCCGGAGCCGGTCGCGGCTTGGGCATGCGCCGCGGTCGCGCGTTCCCTGGCGGCGGCCGCGTGGACGGGCTGCTGGTCCGCCTGCGGCTTCGCGGGCGCCTGCGGCTTGGCAGCCTGCGCCTGCGCGCTGCCGGCGGCGGCCAGCTTGGCCTGGCGCGCGTCATGGGCGAGCTGGTTTTGACGGGTGATGCGGATCAACGAGGTATCCTGGGCGGCCATTGCGCTGGTAGCCAAGGCCATTGCCGCGACTGCGGTGGCGATGCGGTATTGCGATTTCATCATTTTTTCCTATAGATTAAGTGGACACAAATGTGGCCGGTCGATATTGTGAATCAAGCGGCCAAAACGTGCTTAGAAATGAATGATGGCGTCCATCGCGAACATGGTCTGGTTCTTCGAGCCCGCCGTCACCGTGCTGCCGCAGCCGGCGGTACCGGCGGTCGGGCATGGGTTGTTGTAGGCTGGCACACCGGCGCGCTCATAACGGATCTCGGGACGCAGGGTGATCGCCTTGCCGATCCAGTGGTTCCAGCCCAGCAGGAATTCGGTGTATTTCGTGGCAAAGCCGGTGCGTTGGCCGTTGATGTCGTTGAAGATGTCGGTGCGGAAGGTAATGAAATCGCGCGGGGTCGGCTGGTACACGATGTAGTTGACGAACGCCCATTCCTTCGAGGTGCAGGTGACGCCGTCGTTCGGACCGCAGCCACGTCCGCCGGTCGCGCCGAACGGGCCGCCCACGGTGTTGGTGTTGCCGAAGTAGGAGCTCCATAGGCCGGGACCGTCCGGATTCTGCATGTTTGGCGTGTTCTTCTCGTACATGTACCAGGCTTCGCTCGACATATGCCACTTGTCGTTGAACTTGTGGTACCAGGTCACGACTTCGTGCTGCAGGTTGTTCCAGCCGTAGTTGCCGCTGTTGCCGATCGGCTTGGCGCCGTTCAGGCAGGGATACAGCGCGTCGTTGCCGGAATCGGACATCCACTGGACGCACATGGCCGGGGTGACCTGGGTGCCGATTTTCTGGCCCGCGTTCGGGTTGGGCACGGTGTTGCCGGCGCCGTTGACGTAGGTGGCGGGCACGCGCTCGTTGAACCATGGGGCGACGTCGTTGCCGAGGTTGACCTGGCCCTGGATCGTCCAGTTCTTGTTCAGCTTGACCGTGGCGACCACGCCTTGCTGCGTGTAAGGGTCGTAGCTGTAGAGCAGAGAATGGCTGTAGGTATAGTTGTTGGGCGCGAGCTGGGCTTCGATGTCGGGGATCGAAATGTAGCGCCCGACGCGCACGTTCATGCCGTCGGCCACCTGCGGGAAATAGCCTTCGAGATAGGCCATCGGGATGTCGTAGCCATATTTGGCGACCTTGCCGTTGGCGTTCGAGAACTGGTTACTCCACAAGCCGCGTGAGAAGGTGTACTTGGCGTCGGTACCCCACATGGTGGCCAGCCGGAAGCCCCAGTCGAAGTGCGACTTCTGCACCACGTCCGGGGTCCGCTCGAAATACAGTGCGATCTGGTCCATCTGCGCGGTGTTCGGCGCGTACGAATACGCCGCCGGGAAATTGCCGCCGGTGCCGTTCTGCGTGTTGAATTTGGTGTGCGAGCTGCTCACGTTCATGCCGGGATTGATCCAGCCGTAGATGGTGACGCGGCTGTCCTTCCAGGCCTTGCCGTCCGGGCCGCAATACAGGGCATCCATCAGGGCGCCGTTAAAGGTATTGTCGTAGCCGATCGTCTCCGTGCCGCCGATCGGCCAGCCGGTGAATGGCATGGGCGGCGTCGACTCCGGTGGCGGCGCGTAGCCCTGGCGCCAAGTCTGGGGGCTGTCCGCCGGATCGCCGTTCCAGTCCAGGTACTCCTTAT
>DASRXO010000406.1:0-7304 GCA_035654095.1 Telluria sp. | reverse complement strand
AGCCACAGGCAGCGCTTGAGGCCGAGGCGCGAAATCAGGTAGCCGCCCAGCAGCCCGCCCAGCGTCAACGCGGCCACGCCGATGGTGCCGTAAGCGATGCCGACCTGCGAGGTCGACAGCCCGAGCCCGCCCGCGCTCAACGGGTCCTTCAGGAAGGGAATCGCGAGCTTCAGCAACTGCGCCTCGCCCAGCCGGAAAGTGAGGATGAAGCCGAGCACCAGCCAGATATCGGGCTTGCTGAAAAACGCGCCGAAGGTGCCGAAGAAGGCGCGCAGGTGGTCGTCGCCGCGCGCCGCGGGCCGGTCGTCGGCCGGACGCGGCAGCACGACCTGGTGGTAGACGCAGAGCGCAAGGAACATCGCGGCCAGCACGGCAAACACCACCGCCCAGGCGAAATGCACGTCGCCGCTGAGCACGGTCAACTGGCCGGCGAGGTAGACCAGCGCGCCCTGGCCGGCGATCGTGGCCAGCCGGTAGAAGGTGCTGCGCACGCCGACGAAGGCGGCCTGCTGCTGTTGGCGCAGGCCCAGCATGTAGAAGCCGTCGGCCGCGATGTCGTGGGTGGCCGAGCTGAAGGCCATCAGCCACAGCACCGCGAGGCTGGCCTGGAAGAAGGACGGCAGATGGGTGGTCAGGGCCACCAGCGCCAGCGCCGCGCCGATCGCCACCTGCAGGCCGACGATCCACCAGCGCTTGGTGCCGAACATGTCGACGAAGGGCGACCACAGCGGCTTGATCACCCACGGCAGGTACAACCAGCTGGTGTACAGCGCGATATCCGCATTCGACACCCCGCTGTCCTTGTACATGATGACCGACAGGGTCATCACCACCACGTAGGGGATGGCTTGGCCGAAATACAGGGTGGGCACCCACAGCCACGGACTCTTCACTGGCGCTGTTTGCATAGCTCTTTCGTGATCGCCGGGCAGGGTCGCTGCCGGCGGTTTATGCGCTCAGCGCCTGGCGCACGCTGCCGCGCGCCACGTCCAGCAATGCCCTGGCCTGCTCGATACTGGTTTTTTTGCCCAAGGCCACGATCGCGACCTTGACGTGGAACTCGCACTGCTCCAGCGCCGCGCGGGCCGCGGCTTCGTCGGCCCCGGTGGCGAACATCGTCAGGCGGACCGCACGCTGGACCAGCTTGGCGTTGGTGGGCTTCAAGTCTACCATCAGGTTGCCGTAGACCTTGTTCAGGCGCACCATCAGCGCGCTCGAGAAGGTGTTCAGCGCGATCTTTTGCGAGGTGCCGGCTTTCAGGCGGGTGCTGCCCGAGATGACTTCCGAGCCGGTGTCGAGGGTGACGCCGATTTCGGCCTCGTCGGCGACCGGCGCGTCGGTATTGTTGGCGAAGCCGATGGTCAGCGCGCCCAGCGCCCGCGCCGCGCGCAAGGCGCCCAGCACGTAGGGCGTGCCGCCCGAGGCGGCCAGCAGCAGCACCACGTCGTTCGGGCCGGGGTGCACCGCGCGCAGGTCGGCCGCGCCCTGGTCGGTATCGTCTTCGGCGCCTTCGACCGCCACGAACATGGCGTCGCTGCCGCCGGCCAGCAGGGCCAGCGCGCGCTCATGCGGCCAGGAGAAGGTGGGGTACAGCTCGACGCTGTCGAGCACGCCGAGGCGGCCCGAGGTGCCGGCGCCGACATAGATCAGGCGCCCGCCCGCTTCGATGCGCGGCTGCGCGGCGGTCACCGCGGCGGCGATACGGGGCGCGGCGGCGCGCACCGCGTGGACCGCGTCGAACTGGTCGTCGACCAGCACGTTCACCAGTTCGGTGGTCGGATATTGATCGAGCTGCGCGTGGTCCTGGGCGGGGGTTTCGGTCTTAAGCATGGTACCAGTGTAATACCAACGCGCCGGCCTTTCCCATGAAAGGATCAGGCGTTGTCATTCCGAAAAGTTATGAAACACGGCGCATCTCGGCCACGAAATCGTAATGGTCGCTGCGGCAATAGGAATGGGTCAGCTCGACCGCCTGGCCCGACTCCAGGTAACCGACGCGCGTGATGAACAGCACCGCCTGGCCTTCGGGCACGCCCAGCTGTTGCGCCAGCAGCGGCGCGGCGTTCATCGCGCGGATGTGCTGCAGCGCGCGCACCGGCATGTGGCCGGTCTTGGCCAGGTGTTCATACAGGGAATTGCCGACCGCCTCGGGCCGGGGCAGCACGGTCGCCGGGATCACGCTGACCTCGTAGGCCATGACCACGTCGTCGGCCAGGCGCAGGCGTTCAAGGCGGGCCACGCGGGTGTTGGGCGACAGGCCGAGGCTGAGCTGCTCGTCGGCGGCGGCGACCACGATCGCGCGCTTCAGCCATTGCGAGCCGGGCCGGTAGCCGCGCTGCTGCAACTGCTCGGAAAAGCTGGACAGGTTCGACAGCGGCTGCTCGATGCGCGGCGCGACGTAATTACCCGAGCCGCGGCGGCGTACCACCAGCCCCTGCTCGACCAGCTGGTCGATCGCCTTGCGGGCGGTGACGCGCGAGACGTCGAGCTGCTCCGACAGCGTGCGCTCGGACGGCAGCGCCTGGTCGACCTGATACCGCCCGTCGCGCACATCCTGGATCAGCTTGCGCGCGACCTGCATGTAAAGGGGGGAATTGTCGTTCAAGTCGGCCTTGAAATCGGTGCTGCTATCGCTCATTACGGATCCGCTCATGTCATTGCGCCGTGCTGGCTGCCGTTTCAGTGTACCGGGATTGCGACAGTTTGGTGGGGCCGCACCATTATGAAATAATTCATCGCCCACATGACGACAAGTTATGACGGCATGCTCACCGGGCCGCGCCGCAAGCATATCAAAAAGTTATGTATGCGTGCCTTGAATTCATTGGCGAGCCGCCAACGCAGTCCGTATCCTCACAAACAAACAGAAGAGGGGCGGCGATGAAACAGGGTAGGCGTACACTGCTGGGTCTGGCTTTATTGGGCGGCATGAGCCGCGTGCTGCCCGCCGCCGGCAAACCGGCGCACGAGGCCGAAGCCAGGCTCGACGCCGAGCTGGCCGCGATCGCCGCCAACCCGGACTGCCAGCTGGCCAGCCTGTCGGTGCTGGCGATCCGCAACGGCGCGATCCAGTACGAACGGCAAGTCGGCCAGCGCTTCATCGAAGCGGGCGGCCTGCCCGCGAAACCGGCCAACGGCCGCACGCTGTACCGGATCGCCTCGATCTCCAAGATGATGACCACGCTCGGCCTGATGATGCTGGTCGAGCAAGGCAAGGCCGGGCTCGACACCGACGTCGGCGACTACCTCGGCTTCGCGCTGCGCAATCCGCACTTCCCCGAGCGCGTCGTCACGCTGCGCGCGCTGCTGACCCACACCTCCTCGCTGCGCGACGACGCCGGCTACGCCTGGCCGGCCGACGTCGCGCTGAAGAGCGTGCTGGTGCCGGGCGAAGCGCGCTACGGCGAGGGCAAGATGTGGGCGAGCAACGCCGCGCCCGGCGACTACTTCACCTACTGCAACCTGAACTGGGGCGTGATCGGCACCATCATGGAACGCGTCAGCGGCGAGCGCTTCGACCGCCTGATGACGCGGCTGCTGCTGCTGCCGCTCGGCCTGCACGGCGGCTACAACCCGTCCGAGTTCTCGGCCGACGACCTGGCCAACCTCGCCACCCTGTACCGCAAGCGCACGACCGACACCGAGATCTGGAACCCGGCCGGACCGTGGATCGCGCAGGCGGACGATTACAGCGTCAAGCCGCCGGCGCCGCCGGTGGGCATCGCCAACTACGCGATCGGCACCAACGCCACCCCGTTCAGCCCGACCGGCGGCTTGCGCATCTCGGCCCACGACCTGGGCAAGGTAATGCAGATGCTGATCGACGAAGGACGCCACGAAGGACGCCAGATCCTCAAGCCGGCCACCCTGACGCGCATGTTTACCCGCCAGTGGACCGACAACGGCGGCAACGGCGACACCAACCACGGCCTGTATCACTGCTGGGGCATGGGCAACCAGCAATTCCCCGACCGTCCGGGCAGCGGCATGCAGCTGGTCGACGGCGGCGGTTTCGCCGGGGTCGGCCATCTGGGCGACGCCTACGGCCTGGTGTCGACCTTCGTGGTCGACCTGGCCCGAAAGAACGGCATGGTGATGCTGACCGGCGGCACCTCGGTCGAGTGGGAAAGCTACCGCGGCAGGTATTCCTCGATGGCGCGGTTCCAGGAACAGGTGCTGTCGGCCCTGTACCAACGCGCGATCCTGGGGCGCGCGGCCTGAGGCGCGGCGACTGGTATTCGTCTGGTTCGTCGGTACATGAACAAGGGTTATGGACGAACGATCTACATTCATTGGCCCGAACACGGGTCCAGCCCCTAAGCTCATCAACATGAACAAGCAACAACGTGGGGCGGCATGCAGCAAGTAATTGTCATTGGTGGCGGTGTGGTCGGGCTGACGTCGGCCTGGTGGCTGCTGGAGGCGGGCTACGGCGTGACCCTGCTGGAGCGCGAAACGGCGGTCGGCAGTGCGTCGAGCTTCCGCAACGGCGGCCAGCTCAGCTATCGATATGTCGCGCCGCTGGCCGATGAGGGCGTGCCGCTCAAGGCGCTGCAATGGATGTTCCAGGACGACGCCCCGCTGCGTTTCCGGCCCGAAGCCGACCTGCGGCAATGGCGCTGGCTGGCGCAGTTCCTGGCGCATTGCCGGGCCGACGTCAACCGCCGCACCACGGCCAAGCTGCTGCAACTGGGCGAGCTCTCGCGCCAGGCCATGACCCAGCTCGAAGCGGTGCTGCCGCTGGGCGAATTCGCGTGGCGCGAGGCCGGCAAGCTGGTGGTGTACCGCTCCAAAAAATCGTTCGACGCCGCGGTCGCGCGGCCCGATTCGGAAGATGCGCGGCACGTGCTGTCGCCGGCCGAATGCGTGGCGCGCGAGCCGGCGCTGGCGGCGGCGCAGGGCGTGCTGGCGGGCGGCATCTTCAACGAAGGCGAAGCGGTGGCCGACTGCCACGCGTTTTGCGTGGCGCTGGCGGCGCGGCTCAAGGCGCATCCGCGCTTCCTCGGCGTAGTGCAGGGCGAGGCGCACCAGTTCGTCACCGACAAGGGCAAGGTCAGCTGGCTCGACACCAGCGCCGGGCTGCTGTCGGCCGACGCCTTCGTGCTGGCGGCGGGCATCCAGAGCCGGACGCTGGCGGCGACCGCCGGCATCTACCTGCCCTTGTATCCGCTCAAGGGTTACAGCCTGACGGCGCCGATCCGGCCGAGCGATTGCGCGCCCGAGATCAGCGTGACCGACTTCGAGCGCAAGGTGCTGTACGCGCGGATCGGCGACAAGCTGCGGGTGGCGGCGATGGTCGACATGGTGGGCGAAGACCTGACGCTGGACGCGCGCCGGATTGCCGGCCTGACGCGCCAGGTGCGCGAGACGATGCCGCATGCGGCCGACTACGACCGGATTTCGCCGTGGGCGGGGCTGCGGCCGGCGACCCCGAGCAGCGCGCCGATCATCGGCGCGACGCCGTATTCGAACCTGTGGCTGAACGTGGGCCAGGGCCCGCTCGGCTTCACCTTCGCCTGCGGCTCGGCCAGCCTGCTGGCCGACGCCATGACCGGCAAAGCCCCCCCGTTCGCACTGGACGGCCTGACCCTGCGCCCCTAAAAGCTCATAACCGGCATAACCGGGGACAGACCACCATTTCGCGAAAACCGGGGACAGACCACGGTTTCGTCCTTCATAGCTGCGGGTTGACCATCGACTCGAAAAATCGGCAAATTAACCGTTCATAGGGGACGATGCATTTCTAGCCCCACGATTTGAGTAAACGGTGGTCTGTCCCCGGTTTTCGCGAAATGGTGGTCTGTCCCCGATTTGGGGATAGATGGCGGATAATTGCGGGATGTCCAAATCGTCCAAGCCTGCGGGCTGCCCTTGCGGCGGCGCGGCGTTCGCCAGCTGCTGCGGCCCCTTCCTCGCCGGCCAGGCCGTGCCGCCCAGCGCCGAGGCGCTCATGCGCTCGCGCTACACCGCCTATACCCTCGGCAACGAGGCCTACCTGCAAGCCACCTGGCACCCCAGCACCCGGCCCGCCGAACCTCTCATCAACCCGAATGAAAAATTGCAGTGGCTCGGACTTGAGGTAAAATCTGCTTTACGTTTACGTCAACGTAAAGCAAACTTGCCGGAATCGCCAGACAGCGACACCGTAGAATTCATCGCCCGCTACAAGGTCGGCGGCCGCGCTCACCGCCTGCACGAACTGAGCCGCTTCGTGCGCGAGTCCGAGGGCGGCGCGCTGCGCTGGTTTTACGTGGACGGCAGTTTTCCCGAGTAGAAGAACAAGCAGAGGACGCCATGCCCCACATCGACAGCAAACTCAATCCGCGCAGCGAGGACTTCCAAGCCAACGCCGCCGCGATGCAAGCCATCGTCGACGACTTGCGCGCCAAGGTGGCGGCAGCGGCCGAAGGCGGCGGCGCGGCGGCCAGCGCCAAGCATGTCGCGCGCGGCAAGCTGCTGCCGCGCGAACGGGTCCAGATGCTGCTCGATCCCGGCACGCCCTTCCTCGAGTTCTCGCAACTGGCCGCCTACGCAATGTATGAAGGCGCCGCGCCCGCCGCCGGCATCATCACCGGCATCGGCCGCGTCGCCGGCCAGGAGTGCGTGATCGTCTGTAACGACGCCACCGTCAAGGGCGGCACCTACTACCCGATGACCGTCAAGAAGCACCTGCGCGCCCAGGAAATCGCCGACCAGAACAAGCTGCCCTGCATCTACCTGGTCGACTCCGGCGGCGCCAACCTGCCCAACCAGGACGAGGTGTTCCCCGACCGCGACCACTTCGGCCGCATCTTCTACAACCAGGCCAACCTGTCGGCCAAGGGCATCCCGCAAATCGCGGTGGTGATGGGCTCCTGCACCGCCGGCGGCGCCTATGTGCCGGCCATGAGCGACGAGTCGATCATCGTCAAGGAACAGGGCACCATCTTCCTCGGCGGCCCGCCGCTGGTCAAAGCCGCCACCGGTGAAGTCGTCAGCGCCGAAGACCTCGGCGGCGGCGACGTCCATACCCGCCTGTCCGGCGTGGTCGACCACCTCGCGCAGAACGACCTGCACGCGCTGTCGCTGGCGCGCACCATCGTCGCTAACCTGAACCGCAGCAAGCCGCACTTGACGTCGCTGCGCGAATCCGCGGAACCGCGCTATCCGGCCGAAGAACTGTATGGCGTGATCCCGGTCGATACCCGCAAGCCCTTCGACGTGCGCGAGGTCATCGCGCGCATCGTCGACGGCAGCGAGCTGCACGAGTTCAAGACGCGCTACGGCAAGACGCTCGTCACCGGTTTCGCACGCATTTGCGGCGT
>DASRXO010000405.1:0-2030 GCA_035654095.1 Telluria sp. | reverse complement strand
AATTCTCAAATTGTCATCAATTTGAAGCATTTGTCGTGCATCATTGCCCTTCACCAATGAAGGGATGATGACACATGAAACACACAATTTTAGCTCTCGCACTGGTCGGCGCATTCGGCGTGGCACAGGCGCAAAGCTCGGTAACCATCTACGGCACGCTCGACGAGGGCATCACCAAGCGCTCGGACACCACGCTGGCGATCGGCAAGCGCGATAACAACAAGCTCGGTTTCAAAGGTGTGGAAGACCTGGGCAACGGCCTGAAGGCGCTGTTCCAGCTCGAAATGCGTTACGAGTCCGACACCGGCACCGTGGAAAGCGGCTCCCGTCCGCTGTTCCAGGGCCAGAGCCGGGTCGGCCTGCAGGGCGACTTCGGTATGGTCCGTCTCGGCCGCGGCACCACCGCGCTGATCGATGCGGTCGACCTGGTCGATCCGTTTTACGGCCTGTCGTCGACCGAAGGCTTCAAGACCGACCTGGCAGTGGCCGGCTACACCAGCGATCCGCTGAGCCCGGCAGGCAACTCGGGTAACCGCTTCTCGAACGCGCTGTTCTACAACTCGCCTGAATACATGGGCTTCCAGTTCAACGCCACCGTCGCCACCAAGGAAGCCAACGGCGGCCCGGCCTTGGTCGGCCGCGGCACCACCGCGTTGCCGCAGTACGCCGCCAACGCCGAAGCATCGGTCAACCCGTACTCGGTGTCGGCAATCTACAAGAACGGCCCTGCGCTGTTCATCCTGGCCACCGAGCGCAACGCGGTCGAATCGAAGCTGATTTCCGCCGGCGCCGCCGTGAACGCGACCCAGGAATTGAAGCTGACCGCCTTGTACGCGCGTCAGGACCAGGGCCACACCAAGCTGACCAACCCGAAGACCAAGGCATGGGTCGTCGGCGCCAACTACACGATCGGCGTGGGCCGCGTGCTGGCCGGTTATGGCCAGAAGAGCCCGGACGGCGTCGTGAAGACCAAGGAAACCTCGGTAGGTTACGAGTACAACCTGTCGAAGCGCACCTACCTGTACGTCGACTTGTCGAACAAGAAGACTGCCAGCTCGATCCGTTACTACAACCTCGGCGTGCACCACAACTTCTAAGCCGGCTTCACGCGCTTGCGTGACTTGCGGGCCCCTGGCCCACCTGCGGGTGGCCAGGGGCCTTTTTCATTCCTGGCGTGCCGCTTCCGGCAGCGGCAGCACGATGTCGATGCGGGTGCCGGGCGGGTCGTCGCCGCTGATGGTGATCTCGCCGTGCATGGCCCAGACCCGCTCGCGCATGCCGATCAGGCCCAGCGACTGCGCCTTCTCCATGTCGGCGGCGGCGATGCCGCGGCCGTCGTCGCGGATCGTGATCAGCAACTGGCTGTCGATCCGGTACAAATTCATCGTCACGTTGCTGGCGCCGGCGTGGCGCGCGATGTTGGTCAGCGCTTCCTGCACGATGCGGAAGATGGCGGTGCTGGCGCCGTCGTCGAGCCGCAGTTCGGCCTCGTCGGCGTACAGCGCGCAGGGGATGCCGTGGCGCTCGACGAACTCGTCGCGCAGGCCTTGCAGCGCGAAGTACAAGCCGCCTTCGTCGAGCGCGCGCGGGCGCAGGTTGGTGGCGATCCGGCGCAGCGAGGCGATGGCCGTCAGCAGGTTCGCTTCCATCGCGCTCATGATGCGGCGCGCGCCGGCGCCGGCCGCCGCCTCTTGCTGCAGCAGCGCGAGATCCATGCGCAGCGAGGCCAGCAACTGGCCGAGGTCGTCGTGCAGCTCGCGCGCGATGTGGGCGCGCTCTTCCTCGCGGATGGTCTGCAGCGCGGCCGACAGCTGGCGCAACTGGGCGTGCGAGCGCGACAGTTTTTCCTGCACCTGCTGGCGCGCCGTCACGTCGCGCAGGATGATGGTGTAGATCGCCTTGCCGTCTTCGCGGCTGCTGGAGATCGAGCCTTCGAGCGGGAAGGTCTCGCCGCCGGCGCGCACGCCGGTGACCGCGTAATCGGTGGCGCGGCGCCCCGCGCGGCCGCCCCCTTCGGCGCCGAAATAGGC
>DASRXO010000404.1:0-3129 GCA_035654095.1 Telluria sp. | reverse complement strand
GGCCGCGCGCAGCATGGCGAAAAAGCGGCCCGGGTTGCCGATGCCGGCCGCCGCGACGATGCGCTTGCCGGCCAGCGCCGGCAGCGCCACGCGTTCGGAGCGCTGGGCGAGGCGCTCGGCAAAGCCGCCGGCCAGCAGCATGCGGAAGGGCTGGCCGCCGACCGCCGCCGCCAGTGCGGGCGATATCGCGGGCGCGTTGACGACGGTGAAGTCGCGCCGGCGCGCGACCGGCTCGCGCAGCGGCCCGGCCGGCAGCAGCCAGCCGTTGCCGGCGCCGCGGCCGTCGAACAGCAGGATCTCGACATCGCGTTGCAAGGCGTAATGCTGGAGGCCGTCGTCGGCGACCAGCACGTCCACTTGCGGATGGGCGGCCAGCAAGGCGCGGCCGGCGGCGGCGCGGTCGCGGCCGACGAACACCGGACAGCCCGCGCGGCGCGCGATCAGCAGCGGCTCGTCGCCGGCCTTGCGCGGGCTCGATGCGACGTGCACTTCACGCGGCCGATCGCCCGCGCCGCCGGCGTTGCGGTCGGCCTCGCTGCCGTGCCCGCGCGAGATCACGCCGGGCGTGAAGCCGGCGCCGCGCAGCGCGTCGACCAGCCAGATCGTGAGCGGGGTCTTGCCGGTGCCGCCGATAAAGATATTGCCGACCACCACCACCGGCACCGGCAGCCGCACCGACCGCAGCATGCCCGCGCGGTACAGCGCCGCGCGCGTGGCGCCGAGGACGCGGAACAGCAGCGAGACCGGCCACAGCGCGCAGGCCAGCGGCCCGCGCCGCAGCCAGGCGCGGGTCAGCGTCGATTCGAGGGAGGAAGGATGGGCGGGCATGCGCTGGCGGGCGGAGCGAGTCCGCCCGCGCGATTACTTCTTGCCGCTGGTCTGGGCCGCGAAGGTCAGCTTGTCGTAGCCGGCGAGGCGCGCCGCCTCGAGCACGTTGATGACCATCTGGTGCATCGCGAACTGGTCGGCGTTGACGATCACCACCGGGCTCTTGTCGCCGGCGGCGGCCGGCTGGCCTTCCTTGCCGGCGCTGGCCGCGGCCTTCAAATCGTCGGCCAGGCCGGCCACGCTGTGGAAGGCCACCGGCACGTTGTTGACCGTGTAGTTACCCTTGGCGTCGACCGTGACGTTGATCTCGAACGGCTTCTCGATCGCCTTCTCGGCGTCGGCGGTCGGCAGCGTGATCTGCAGCTCGGTGAACTTGCTGTAGGTGGTGGTCACCATCAGGAAGATCAGCACCACCAGCAGCACGTCGATGAAGGGAATCAGGTTGATCTCCGGATCCTCGCGGCGCCGGCCCCGGCGAAAGTCCATCATTTGCGGGCACCGTGCACGACGTCGACGAATTTGACGGCCTGCAGTTCCATGTCGATGATGAAGCTGTCGACCAGCGCGCGGAAGTGGCGGTAGAACACCAGCGCCGGCATCGCGATCGCCAGGCCGAAGCCGGTGTTGTACAGCGCCACCGAGATGCCGTGCGCCAGCAGCGCCGGGTTGGTGCCGGTCGAATTCTGGGCGCCGAAGATCTCGATCATGCCGACCACGGTGCCGAACAGGCCCATCAGCGGCGCGAGCGAGGCGATGGTGCCGAGCGTGGTCAGGAAGCGTTCGAGCACGTGGGCCACGCCGCGGCCGGCCTCCTCGATCGATTCCTTCATCACGTCGCGCGGCGAGTCGATATTGCGCAGGGCCGCGGCCAGCACCGCGCCGAGCGGCGAGTTCTGTTCGAGCTTCTGGATGACGTCGGGCGTGATCTTGCCGTTGTGGTAGACGCGGATCACTTCGTCGAGCAATTGCCTGGGCAAGAGCTTGGTGCGGCGCAGGTAGATCAGGCGTTCAATGATCAGGGCCAGGGCGACGATCGAGGCAATCAGCAATAGCCAGATAGGCCAGCCTGCAGCTTGAAGAATGGCGAGCAAAACGAACTCCTGAAATGGATGAAACGGGAACGGAACGAATCCGGCAATGTAACGTGTTGCGATCCGCTCGGCAAGTAGCGTCTGCGCCGGCGCCGCCGCGGACGGCCCCGCGCGTCCCGAGTTCTGAACATTTTCTGTGGATAAGATTGTGAGCAAGGACAGGTTGAAAGATGCAAGGCCTTGATTCCCAAAGAAGATTTACCTTTGCGCAATTTTTTAGCATAGTGCAACAACTTGCAAGCGCGCCCAAGTTCCACACACAATCTGTGGATAACTTTGTGAGCAAGTCTCAAGAGTGTCGCCAAAGTCCTTGATCCATAAGGGTTTTTAGGCTTTGCCCGCAAAAGCGGCATTGCTAATTTTCCTTTAAAATCAGCCACTTACAAAAAAACCTTGTAGGCGGCGCCGATTTATGACATAAGCATGACCTCCACCCCCACGTTGTGGACAGCTCACCTTCAGCCGCGCCCCATGCAGACCACTTTCGACACCGACACCAGCTACGCCGCCCCACCCGTATTGACGGTCACCGCCCTCAACCAACAGGTCGCGCGGCTGCTGGAACGCGCGTTTCCGCTGACCTGGATCGGCGGCGAAATCTCCAACTTTACGCGCGCCAGTTCGGGCCATTGGTACTTCACCCTGAAGGACGACGCGGCCCAGGTGCGCGCGGTGATGTTCCGCGGCAAAGCGCAGTACGCCGGCTTCATCCCGCGCGAAGGCGACAAGGTCGAGGTGCGTGCGCTGGTCACCCTGTACGGCGCGCGCGGCGACTACCAGATCAACGTCGAAGCGATCCGCCGCGCTGGTGTGGGCGCGCTGTACGAAGCCTTCCTGCGGCTGAAGGACAAGCTGGGCGCGCAAGGCCTGTTCGCGCCCGAACGCAAGCGCGCGCTGCCGCTGTTCGTGCGCACCATCGGCATCGTCACCAGCCCGCAGGCGGCGGCCTTGCGCGACATCCTCACCGCGCTCAAGCGGCGCGCGCCGCATGTGCGCATCGTGCTCTACCCGACCCCGGTGCAGGGCCAGCTGGCGGCCCAAAAGATCGCCGACGCGATCGGCACCGCCTCGCGCCGCGCCGAGGCCGACGTGCTGCTGGTGTGCCGCGGCGGCGGCTCGATCGAAGACCTGTGGTGCTTCAACGAAGAAGTGGTGGCCTATGCGATCGCCAACAGCAGCATGCCGGTGATCTCGGGCGTGGGCCACGAGA
>DASRXO010000403.1:0-2948 GCA_035654095.1 Telluria sp. | reverse complement strand
CCGCCAGGATCGACTGCGCGAGGTCCGACTTCTTCTGTTGCAGCAGCTGGATCTTTTCTTCCAGCGTGCCCTTGGCGATCAGCTTGTAGACGAACACCGGCTTGTCCTGGCCGATGCGCCAGGCGCGGTCGGTGGCCTGGTTCTCGGCCGCCGGATTCCACCACGGATCGTAGTGGATCACGGTGTCGGCCGCGGTCAGGTTCAGGCCGACCCCGCCGGCTTTCAGGCTGATCAGGAAAATCGGCACCGCGCCCTGCTGGAAGGCGGCGACCTGGGCCGCGCGGTCCTTGGTGTCGCCGGTCAGCAGCGCATACGGGATGCGGCGCGCGTCGAGTTCCTGCTCGATCAGTTCGAGCATACTCGTAAATTGCGAGAACACCAGGATCTTGCGGCCTTCCTCGAGCAGGTCGTCGACCATCTGCATCAGGTCGACCAGCTTGGCCGAGCCGCTGCCCTGCTTGCGCGCGGGCAGCGCCTTGACCAGGCGCGGATCGCAGCACACCTGGCGCAGCTTGAGCAGCGCCTCGAGGATCACGATCTGGCTGCGCGCCACGCCCTTCTTGTCGATCTCGTCGCGCACCTTCTTGTCCATCGCCAGCCGCACCGTTTCGTACAGGTCGCGCTGGGCGCCGGACAGCTCGACCTTGCGTACCATCTCGGTCTTGGACGGCAGTTCCTTGGCCACATTGTCCTTGGTCCGGCGCAGCAGGAAGGGCTTGATGCGGCGGTTCAGCAAGGCGCGGCGCAGCGGGTCGTCCTGGCGTTCGATCGGATGGCGGAACTGGCTGTTGAAGGTCTTCTCGTCGCCCAGCAGGCCGGGCAGCAGGAAATGGAATTGCGACCACAGCTCGCCCAGATGGTTTTCGAGCGGGGTGCCGGTCAGGCACAGGCGATGGCGCGCATTGAGCAGGCCGGCGCTCTGGGCCGCCTTGCTGCGGTTGTTCTTGATGTAGTGCGATTCGTCGAGGATGACGAGGTGGTAGCGGTGCTCGCGCAGCTTTTCCTCGTCGCGCGGCAACAGCGCGTAGGTGGTCAGCACCAGGTCGGATTGTTCGATCTTGTCGAACTGTTCGAGCCGCTCCTTGCCCTGCAACAGCAGCACGCGCAGGTCGGGAGCGAAGCGCGCGGCCTCGTCCTGCCAGTTGGCCATCAGGCTGGTCGGCGCGATCACCAGCGCCGGATGGGTCAGGCGGCCGGCTTCCTTTTCCACCAGGATGTGGGCCAGGGTCTGCACGGTCTTGCCCAGGCCCATGTCGTCGGCCAGGATGCCGGCCAGCTCGTATTCGCGCAGGAACTGCATCCAGGCCAGGCCGTCGGCCTGGTAGTCGCGCAGCGTGGCGCGCAGGCCGGCCGGCGCGGCCACTTTCTGGACCGAGCCGAACAGGCTGAGCTTGCGCCCGGTTTCGCGCAGCTGCTCGCCGCCGAACCAGCGCAGCGCAGCGCCGCGCGCCAGTTCCTCGAGACGGCCGGCGTCGAGCGTGGACAGGCGCACCTTGGCCTTGATCTTGTCGCTGAAATACAGCTCGCCGAGGGTGTTCAGGATGGGCTTCAGGCGGCCCCAGGGCAGCGCCACGCGCAGGCCGTCGGGCAGGGTGGCCAGCATCTGGTCGGCCTCGCCGTGCGCGGCCAGCACGTCGGGGTCGAAGTCGCTGGGCGCGCCGCGGATCAGTTGCACCAGCACCGGCAGCAGCGGCACCCGCTTCTGGTTGACCACGATGCCCAGCTCCAGCTCGAACCAGGCGTTGCCGGCTTCGACCGGCTCGTCGATCTCGGCGTACCAGTCTTCCACCGCGACCACGTCGTAGCGGTATTTGTTCGATTTCTGCAGATGCCAGCCGGCGTCCGACAGGCCGTCCAGATCGCCCTCGGCGAAGCGCAGCCAGTGGGCCTGGCTCTCCAGCTGCAGCGCGCCGGACAGGCCGCTGAGCGGCGCCGTGGCCGGCTTGCGGAAGCCGAGCGCGCTCAGCGCGGCCAGCGCCGCTTGTTCGGCCGCGGCGTCGCGCGCGATCACCTCGGTGATCTCGCCGACCTGGCGCACCACGCGCTGGGCCGGGTCGAACGAGACCCGCTCGCCGTCGTAGTCGAAGGACAGCACGGCGTAATCGTGCCAGCGCTGCAGCGCGCCGTCGGCCAGTTGCACCGCATCGAGCAGCAGGAAGGGCTGCGGCTTGACGTCGTCGCGCAAGCGCTGGGTCAGCGGCTGGGGCAGCGGCATCAGGCGCTGCAGGCCGTGCGCCAGCAGCAGTTGCGAGACGCGCTTCTTGTCGTTGCCGGCCAGCGCGGGGGCCTGGGCCACCAGCGCCTGCAGTTCGGCCAGCGAGATCTCGACCCCGCCGCGGTTCAGGTCCAGCGCGCCGCAGGACAGGTTGTCGATGTACCACGGCGGATCGGTCGGCAGCATGTAGTCGATCTGGTCGGCCGCGCTGTGGGTGGCGCCGGGCGGCGGCTCGACCTGCCAGCCGAGGCGCGCGGTGCGGCCTTCGTCGCGCCAGACCAGGTTGGCCTTGCGCGCCGGACCGGCCTGCAGCGGATACACCAGGCCGTTGGCCATGTCGGGCCAGGAATTGGCCCACAGGAGTTTGTCTTGTTCCAGCAACATCTGGAGCAGGATCGCGCCGATCTTGCCCTTGGGCTCGGTCGCGCTGCTGCTTTGCGAGGCGCCGCTGCGCATCGCAATGAAGAAGCGCACCAGGTCTTCGTCGTCGCCTTCGAGATAGGCGGGCGGGGCCGACAGCAGGGAAAACACTTCGCTCACCGGGCTGGCCGCGGCCACTTCCCCGTTCGGCCGCAGGCGCGCCTTGCACAGGCAGAGCGCGACGTGGCGCCCGCCGCTGGTCGGGGCCAGCACGTACACGAACTTGTATTGGGCAAGCTTTGGATCCTTGACTTCCACCGTCAGCTTGGGCTGGGGATGGGCGGCGGCATCGACCCGCTGCAGCCAGCTCGCC
>DASRXO010000402.1:0-3258 GCA_035654095.1 Telluria sp. | reverse complement strand
CCAGCTTGTGGCCGTGGCGCAGCGCGCGGCGGATGATGCGGCGCAGGACGTAGCCGTGGCCCTCGCTGCCCGGGATGATGCCGTCGACGATCAGGAAGGAGGCGGCGCGGATGTGGTCCGCGATCACGCGCAGCGATTTGTTTTCGAGGTCGGTGGCGCCGGTCTCGCGCGCGGCGGCCTTGATCAGATTCTGGAACAGGTCGATCTCGTAGTTCGAGTGCACATGCTGCAGCACCGCGGCCAGGCGCTCCATGCCCATGCCGGTGTCGACGCAGGGCTTGGGCAGCTTGTGCATCACGCCCGCATCGTCGCGGTTGAACTGCATGAACACCAGGTTCCAGATTTCGATGAAGCGGTCGCCGTCTTCGTCGGGCGAGCCGGGCGGGCCGCCGGGGATGTCGGCGCCGTGGTCGTAGAAGATCTCGGTGCACGGGCCGCAGGGGCCGGTGTCGGCCATCTGCCAGAAGTTGTCCGAGGCGTAGCGCGCGCCCTTGTTGTCGCCGATGCGGATGATGCGCTCTGTCGGCACGCCGATTTCCTTGGCCCAGATGTCGTAGGCCTCGTCGTCCTCGTGGTAGACGGTGACGGTCAGCTTCTCGGCCGGCAGGCCGTAGACCTTGGTCAGCAGCTCCCACGCATAGTTGATCGCGTCGCGCTTGAAGTAATCGCCGAAACTGAAATTGCCCAGCATTTCGAAGAAGGTGTGGTGGCGCGCGGTGTAGCCGACGTTTTCGAGGTCGTTATGCTTGCCGCCGGCGCGCACGCAGCGCTGCACCGAGGTCGCGCGCGAGTACGGTCGGGTGTCGGTCCCGATGAACACGTCCTTGAACTGCACCATGCCGCTATTGGTCAACAACATGGTCGGATCGTTACCCGGCACGAGCGGGCTGGAACGAACGATCGTGTGTCCCTTGGATTCGAAGAATTTGAGGAATTTGTCGCGAATTTCGGATGATTTCATGTCGTCGGCGAAGGAAAGCAGCATGCTATAAAAAATCGATTATAGCGTAAGTCCCTGGCGGCTTTATCCGGGAAAGCCTGGGCCGATCAAATCGATGCGGTCGGTGCAAAAACCGTCCACGCCCCAGGCCAGCAGTTCGGCCGCGCGCGCGCTGTCGTTGACGGTGTAGCAAAACAGGCCGAAGCCCGCCTGCTTGACGTCGCGCGCCAGCGCCGCCGTCAGGTGCTTGTGGTTGGTGTGGACGGCGATCGCGTCGAGCGCGCGCGCCTGCGCCTGCCAGTCGGGCGCCAGCGTATCGAGCAGGAAGCCGCGCGGCAGGTCGGGCGCGGCGTCGCGCGCCGCCGCCAGCGCCAGCGCGCTGAACGAGGACAGCAAGGGCACCTGCAGCGGATCGTCGAGCGCCACCTCGGGCGCGAACATGGCGCGCGCGATGCCGGCCACCACCTTGCCGGTCTCCTCCTCGAAGCCGGGCGCCGGCTTGAGCTCGATATTCATCCAGATGCCGTTGGCCTTGCAAAAGTCGGCGAACTGGGTGAACAGCGGCACCGGCTCGCCCTTGAAGCCGGGGCCGAACCAGGCGCCGGCGTCCATCGTGACCAGCTCGGCGGCGTCGTAGTCGAACACATTGCCGAAGCCGGCCACGGTGCGGCCGAGCCAGGGATCGTGCATCACCACCGGCACCCCGTCGCGCGCCAGCATGACGTCGAACTCGACCGCGTGGAAGCCGTGCGCCAGGCCGCAGCGCAGGCCGGCGACGGTGTTTTCGGGCGCCAGCTTGCCGCCGCCGCGGTGGGCCACCACTCTAGGATAGGGCCACATGGGCATCTCCGCTTTGCTTACTCATTTCCGAACACTATCACTTTGCGGCAAGTTTTGGACGGAGTACGGCGGTCGGTTTCTGTTCAGTCGGGCGGCGCGGCGGATTCCTTACAATGGCGACGCCAGGTAGAGGAAGACCGCCACGTTCAGCACCACGGTCAGCCAGAACTGGACGCGGAACGAGCGCTTGCTCGACTTGTGACGCAGCCATTGCTGGGCCAGCGCCGCGCCCGGCCAGCCGCACAGCAGGCCGAGCATCAGCAGCGCGTTCTCCGACGTGCGCCAGCGGCCGGCGCGCGCGGCGGCCTTGTCCACCGCATACATCGTGAAGCTCAGCAGGCTGGCGGCGAGGTAGGCGGCGGCGACCAGTTGCGGCATCCCCCAGGTGGTGCTGACGGCCGCGTACAGCGCGGCAAACAGGAGGACGGCCAGGTAGCGCATGGATTCAGTTCGGGCAAATGGAAACCCCGAGCTTATCAGCAATGCGGCACCATGATGAATCGGCGAATGGCGCTGCGCGACCGGGTCAGTCGGTCAGGCTGACATTGGCGGGCGTCCCGCAGGCGAAGCAGAAGCGTGCGAACGCGCCCTTGCGCGTGGTGCACTGGCCGCAGCGGTCGAACAGGCCGATGCCGCAGTGCGGGCAGAAATCGATCGCCGCGTCCTTCAGCTCGACCTGGCGTTCGCAACCCGGGCACAGGCTCTTGCCGAGGCGCGCCATCGCCACGTCGTAGCGCAGGGTCTCGCGGCGCTGGACCTCGGGCAGCGCCTCGGCCGCCTTCTGGCGCTCGAGATAGCGCTGCAGCCCGACGATCGCATAGCGCCCGACCAGCACGGTGACGATGATGCCGGCGACATAGCGCACGTAACCGCCGTAGCTCGGCAGGTAAGGCACCAGCTCGACGAAGAAGGCGAACACCGCGAAGAAAATGAAGCCCCAGACGAAGGGCCAGTAAGCGCTCTTGCGCTGTTTGGCGAACAGCCAGCCGGCCGCCAGCAGCAGCGGCAGCGTGAGCGCGAGGCGGTACAGGAACACGCGCAGCTCCTTGGCGCGCGCGGCCTTCCGGGCCGCGGCCCATGCCGGCTCCTGCAGCGCGTTCCAGCGTGCGTTGGCTTTGTCGCGCGCCTGGGCGGCGTCGAGCTGGGCCTGCTGCTGGGCCTCGACCGCGGCCAGCGCCGCGCGTTCGGCGGCCTTCAGCGCGTCGAGCTCCCTGGTGCGGGCGATGAGGTCGGGGTCCTGGTCGGGACGCGCGGTGACGCGGCGGGTGGCCAGCCAATCCTGGAAGCTCGACTGCGCGCTGCGGGTGTTGGCGCTGGCCACCTGGTGCTTCTGGCGCGCCTGGTCGCGCTTTTCGGTGGCCTCGGCCTGATTGCGTTCGGCCAGCTGGGCGGCGGCGCGTGCGGCCGGCCCCTCGACCGGATCGATGAACTGCTCGACCGACAGCGGCGGCTCGACGTCCCACAGGTTCTCGACCACC
>DASRXO010000401.1:0-7414 GCA_035654095.1 Telluria sp. | reverse complement strand
ATGGCGCAGCGATCCGGTCGGCAACCGCACCCAGCAGAACGACACCGACACCGGGCGCCTGCTGGTGGGCTTCGAAGGCACCATCGGCGGCAAATGGGACTACAAGCAGGACTTCTCGTACTCCGCCAGCTGGACCAAGACCGCGCTGACCGACGGCTACGTGTTGGCGATTCCGTTCTACCAGGCGCTGGGCACCGGCGTCATCAATCCCTGGGCCCTGCCGGGCCAAGGCCAGACCCAGGCCGCCCAGACCTTGATCAACTCGAGCAAGTACATTGGTCCCCTGCAGCACGGCAAGACCTCGCTGGCCCAGATCGCCGGTTCGGTGTCGGGCGAGGTCTACCAGCTGCCGGCCGGCGCGGTGTCGATGGCGGTCGGTTACGATCTGCGCCGCGAGACCTATGGTTTCGCGCAAGACGTCGACGCCACGACCATCCTGCTGGCGCCGGGTAACGGCAACCAGGACACCATCGGCCGCAATGTCGCGGCGCTGTACACCGAGCTGATCATTCCTATCACCAAGGAACTGGAAACCCAGCTGGCCCTGCGCACCGACCATTACAGCGTGATCGGCAACACGACCAATCCGAAGGTCGCGTTCCGCTACCAGCCAACCAACTGGCTGCTGTTCCGCGGTTCGGCCAACAAAGGCTTCCTGGCGCCTAGCTTCACCCAGTTGTACAGCGGCCGCCTGTTCCAGCAACTGCCCAACGGCATTATCGATCCGGTCGGCTGCCCGACCCATCCGGGCAACCCGGCGTATTGCGCGATCGAGCGCCAGAACTATTTCTCAGGCGGCAATCCCGGCCTGACGCCAGAGACCTCCAAGCAGGGCACGCTGGGCGTCGTGTTCGAGCCGGTCAAGGGCTATTCCGCGTCGCTCGACTGGTGGGCCATCAACACCCAAAACGCGATCCTGAACCGCACGCCGCAGATCATCCTGGCGAATGCCTCGGCGCTGGCGAGCGACATCGTGCGCAACGCCGACGGCACCATCAATTACATCAACGCGGGCTGGATCAATGCCGGCGGCGTGCGCACCCGTGGCGTCGATGTTGGCCTGCGCGGCGAAGGCGTGCTGCCGTACGGCTTCAAATGGTCGGCGACCCTGGACGGCACCTGGACCCAGAGCTACAAGTACCAGGAAATCCCGGGCCAGGCCTATGTCGAAGAAGTGGCCCAGTTCTATACCCGCGACCTGTACCTGCGCTGGAAGCACAACGCCACCCTCAATCTGTCGCACGGCGACTGGAGCGGCGCGCTCAGCCAGATCTACAAGTCGGGCTACAAGGACCAGGTGCCGGACGCCGGCATCGCGCCGCCGCCGCCGGGCTTTAACCCCGACGTCGCCAGCTATACGACCTATAGCCTGTTCGGCAGCTACACGGGCTTCAAGAACACCTCGATCACTGTTGGTATTCAAAACCTGCTGAATACCAACCCTCCCTTCACCGCGCACAACGTGGATTTAGTGGTGGGTGCTGGCTGGGATCCGCGCGTCGCCGATCCACGCGGCCGTGCGATCTCGTTTGAAATCAAGTATAAATTCCTGTAAGCAGTGGATAGTCTTGGCCGGCCAGGCAGTGCGCCTGGCCGGCGTCGGCTGACAGTTTCGGCGGCGCTGCAGTTCGGGCGCCGCCGAATTTTTTTTACCGTATTTTTTTGAACCGCGGCCTGGCGCCGTCACCGAGACCACATAACGATGCCCAGCAATGAAATCAATCGCCGCCGCTTCGGCGGCCTGCTGGCGGTGGCCGCCGCCGCTACCGCCTTGCCGGCTTCGGCCGCCCACCTCCATTCCCGTCCCATGAAGCGAACCCTGATCAAACCTCCCCGCCTGCGCCAGGGCGACGTCGTCGGCCTGATTGCGCCCGGCGGCCACACCAGCGACGCCTCGATCGAAAAGTCGGTGCAGCACATCGAAGGCCTGGGCTTTCGCGCCAAGCAGGGCCTCAACTTGCGCGCGGTGCACGGCAACTATGCCGGTTCGGTGCAGCAGCGCATCGACGACTTGCACGCCATGTTCGCCGACCCGGAAGTCAGGGCGATCTGGTGCATCCGCGGCGGTTCCGGCTGCATCTCGCTGCTGTCCTCGATCGACTACGCGCTGGTGCGCGCCCACCCGAAAATCCTGCTCGGCTTTTCCGACATCACGGCGCTGCACCTGGCGATCCACCGGCATGCGGGGCTGGTGACTTTCCACGGGCCAGTGGCCTCGTCCGGCGAGTCCGACTATTCGACCACGCAGATGCTGGCGGTGCTGTGCGATCCGCAGCCGAACTACACGATCCCGATGGCGCTGGAGAACAGCCGCCGCGCGGTCGAGGAGCCGCAGTATGCGCTGCGCACCGTGCATGGCGGCGTGGCCACCGGGGCGCTGATCGGCGGCAATCTGAGCATGGTCAGTGCGCTGGCCGGCACGCCCTACGCGGCCGATTTCGGCCACAGCATCGTGTTCATCGAAGAAGTCAACGAGGCGCCCTACCGGATCGACCGCTGGATGACCCAGCTCGATTTGGCGCAGGGCTTGGGGAAAGCGGCGGCGCTGATGATCGGCATCTGCGAGAACTGCGGACCGGGCGCGGACGGGAATTCGCTGACGCTGGACGAAACGCTGGACATCCACCTGCAGCCGCTGAAGGTGCCGGCGGTGAGCGGCTACTCGTTCGGCCACATCCGCCACCAGTTCACGCTGCCGGTCGGCATCCGCGCCACGCTCGACACCGAGCGCCAAACCCTGACTTTGCTCGAGCCGGCGGTATCTTGATGTTCCCGGTGTCCGTGAAAGGCGTGTTCTGCGCACCGGGCGGCGAAATCGTGCTGCTGATGAACGACCGCGGCGAATGGGAGTTGCCGGGCGGCCGCATCGAGATCGGCGAAAGTTCGCAGCAATGCCTGGCGCGCGAGATCGCGGAAGAGCTGGGCCTTTCGGTGACGGTGGGTGCGCCGCTCGACACCTACCTGTTCGAAGTCATTCCCGGCAAGCGCGTGTTCATTGCGACCTATGCCTGTACCCTGCTGGGCGCGTACGCCCCGGCGATCAGCGACGAGCACACGCGCGTCGGCCTGTTCGCCCCCGACGCGCTGCCCGCGAACCTGCCCGACGGCTACCGCGAATCAATTGCCGCCTACGCAACACACTGAACATCGTATGGGGTCACATCTGACATTCGGACATTTTTTGGGAAAAAATGTCCGAATGTCAGATGTGACCCCATGAAAAGCCGTAGAAAGTTTTGCTCAGGCCATCCAGAAAAACACCGCGGTCAGGCGTTTGTCGCGCTGCTCGAAGCCGAAGTAGGCACTCGCGGAATGGACCAGGTTGGCGCGGTACAGCAGGATGCGGTTGAAGCGGTTGGCGATCCGCGTCTCTTCCTGCCAGGCCTCGAGCGGCAAGCCTGTCACGCCCAGCGCCTCGCGCAGATTCGCATGCGGCGGGCTGCACACATTGCCGCCCAGCGCGCCGTTCGGATAGCGCAGCCGGAAGAACGAGGTCCCGCACTCCGGATCCGGATCGGGCGTCAAATAGATCACCGCGGCATAGCGGCACAGCGTGCGCGAATCGGTATGCGGACGCGGCCCCGACTCGGCCATCCCCACCAGCTGCGCATAGTTGTGATTGAGCGTGCTGCCCTCGGGCGTCGCCTCCAGCCACAGCCGCTTGGCGCCGGTGACCTTGCGCACCCAGGCTTCGGTATGGGCCAGCTCATCGGGCAGCAGGGCCTGCGCCGCGCGCATCCCCGGCCATGGCTCGGGACGGTGCGGCGCACCCAGCTCCCATTCGCTGCGCGCATAGCAGCGCGCCGATACCTCCCGCGCATTGGCCAGGAAATCGTCCTGCACCCAGTAGTCGCGCCCCGCCTGCGGCTTGCGGTAGGTGAGCGTCGGCCGGCCCGCCATCTCAGTGCGTGACGATTTGCGATAGCACCGAAAACGCGGCCCCGGTCTGCGACTGCTCCAGCAAGATGGTCAGCTCGGAGTAGGTGCACATCATGTTGACCACGCTGATCTTGTCCCACGCCAGCTTCTTCAGCACCGCGTGGTAGATGCCGGGCGTGCCGCGCGTTTCGGGATTCAGGCGCAGCGTCAGCGCGCTCAGGTTGTCGGCCCGCGCCAGCAGCCGCTCGGCGCCGAACGCTTCTTCGACCAGGTGGCTCAGCGGCCGGCTGCACACCACCAGCATCTCGTACACCCCGCGCGTGACCGAGACGAACATGCCCGGATACGGCTCGGCCAGCGCCAGCAGGTTGCGCTGGCATTCGTGGCTGTCGTCCGACAGCCGGTAGGTCGAGATCGTCAGCTCGGTGCGCGTGGTCAGCTCGCCCATGCGCGGCGGCAGCATGATCGGCTGGCTCTGGCCCTGGTGCGGCAGCCGTTCCGACAGCCGGCGCAAGGCCATCACCACCGCGGCCTGGCCCACCGGCTTCCACAAATCCGATTCGAGCTGCGGCCGCAGCTGGCGCGCCAGCTCGGACAGGTTGATCAGGCCGAGCGCCATCCCTTCGGTCAAAAACGCCGATTCCGAGACGATTTGCTCAACTTTGGTTGCGATCGAGAGCATGGTTTTGCGATCCTAAATGGCTATCCCCTCGCTATTCGCGCCGCCGCGACAGGAATGCGCCCCGCGCGGCGATCGAATAACGCCAGCTTGTTACCTTGAAGTTCTGGAAATTTATGTCCGCAAAGCAACTAATTCAAGCATAGCCCAAATCAGTATTTACCCGCGCACGACTTGCTGGGGCCGGGACCGTGGGAGGGGGGTGACAAAGAACCGAAAACCAGGTGCGTGGATGAGCTCATGTTTTTCCCGTTTAACTGAATTGCGCTGTGTACCGGGTCGTGCCCGCGCGCTTTTATCGATGTCGCCTGGGACAAATAATCCCGGCAACTTGGAATCGAGTGTAGACCCCTTCTTACGCAAAAAGCAACCGAATTGGTCTGCCGTATTGACGGAATTGTGACGTTTACGCTGCTGCCAGAGCGGGCCCTCCGCACGCGATCGGTGTTGGAAAAATGCCTCACTTCTATCTTGGCTCGGCAAAATATTCTTTAGACAATTGCCTGGAATGCCATCAACTTGCCGGCCGAAAATGTCCAGAACTGAACATTTACAGCGCGCGCGTCCAAATTGCCAAGAATTTTGACTCGGCCCAATCGATGGGAATAGTGTCCCTTTTCTCGACGGTTCCGACACATTCCACGCCGGCGGGGCGGTCGGTCCAGCAGCAGCGGCCACGGGAACAACCACCACACATCGACGCTTCACGAATGGAGAGAAAATGAACATAAAGAAAACATTGCTTGCTGCTTCCATCGCTGCCCTGCCCCTGGCGATGTGCCAGTCGGCCGCGGCGGCCGGCCCGATGATGGCGGCTCCCACCCAACAATCGTCGGAGGAGGTGTCGGCGCTGGTGGCGAAACTGGTGGCCGAGCGCGGCAAGTTCGGCCTCGACGCCGACCACGGCTTCGCGGTCGTCAACCAGCATCCGGGCGTGATCGGCACCAAGATCACCCGTGCCGCCCACACCTTCAAGGGCGTGCGCGTGTTCCAGTCGGAATCGGTGGTGGTCACCGACGACGCCGGCGAGATCGTCAGCGAGTCGGTCTCGGACCGCCGCGGCGGCCTCGGCGTCGGTCCCGGCAACAGCGCGCTGCGCAGCAAGAACGCCGGCTTCAGCGTGACGCCCGCCATATCGGCCACCGCGGCGGTCGACATCGTGGTCAAGACGATCGCGCCGAACGCGCTGCACCACGCGACCCCGACCGCCGAATTGATCATCTACCCGCTCGTCAGCCAGGTGCGCGCACCGGCGGCCGCCAACAAGACCGAGGCCCAGCTCAACGCGCTCGACCTGGTCGATGAAGTCACCGGCTACGAGCTGGCCTACCTGGTCCAGACCCGCATGATCAGCGGCACCAAGCCGATCTACTACGACACCGTGGTCAGCGCCGCCGACGGCCACATCATCAGCCAGTGGAAAGCCCTGCAGACCGTGGTCGGTACCGGCAAGAGCCAATACAACGGCACGGTGCCGATCAACACCACGCTGTCGGGCAGCACCTACAGCATGAAGGACGCGACCCGCGGCGTGGGCGGCACCTATGGCGCGATGGCGATCACCAACGCCAACCATGGCACCACCGCCGGCAGCATCTACGCCAATGCGACCAATACCTGGGGCGACGGCCTGCAGTACGTGGCGGGCGGCAGCACCACCAACGCCAACGGCCAGACCGCGGCCGTCAACGCGATGTGGGGCTTGATGAACACCTACGACATGCTGAAGAACACCCTCGGCTGGCAGTCGCTGGACGGGAACAACACCGCGACCTACATCGCGGCCCACGTCAACACCGCCTACGAAAACGCCTACTACGACGATACCTGTCGCTGCATGTACATCGGCGACGGCGGCACCTCGTTCAACAGCCTCGGCTCGATCGACGTGATCGGCCACGAAATGTCGCACGGCGTGACGGCGGCGACCTCGAACCTGACCTACTCGGGCGAATCGGGCGGCCTGAACGAATCGAACTCGGACATCGGCGGCGAGGCGGTCGAGGCCTATGCGCGCGCCGGCGGCACCGGCACCGTAATCCCGAACACCGGCAACGACTGGATGATGGGCAAGGAGATCAGCAAGAACGGCCAGCCGCTGCGCTGGATGTACAAGCCCAGCCTCGACGGCACCAGCCCGAACGCCTGGAGCAGCACCATCAAGAACCTCGACGTGCACTACAGCAGCGGCCCGAACAACCGCATGTTCTACTTCCTGTCGCAGGGCTCGAACGCCAGTTCGACCAGCAATTACTACAGCGCCTATCTGAGCAAGAGCCCGCTGGCGATGACCGGCATCGGCACCGACAAGGCCTACCGCATCTGGTTCAAGGCGGCGACCACCAAGTTCACCGCCTCGACCAACTACGCCGATGCGCGCAGCAAGGTCTTGCTGGCGGCCCAGGAACTGTATGGCGTGGGCAGCAAGGAGGCGACCGCGGTGACGCGCGCCTACGCGGCGATCAATGTCGGCGCCGACGTCGACGAGACCACCACCGGCGGCGGGGCGGTCTCGATCTCCTCGCAGCCGGCCAACGTCACCGTGGCGCCGGGCGCGACCGCGTCGTTCTCGGTCACCGCCACCGGCGGCACCGCGCCCTACAGCTACCAGTGGATGCGCGGCGGCGCCAACATCGCGGGCGCCACCGCGGCGGCCTACAGCTTTACCGCGCAAAGTGCCGACAACGGCGCGCTGTTCGGCGTGAAGGTCACCGATTCGGCTGCGGTGCCGACCACCGCCACCAGCGCCAACGCCACCCTCACGGTCTCGAGCAGCAGCGCGACCGAGCGCGTGGTCAACGGCGGCTTCGAGTCGGGCACCACCGGTTGGGCCGGCACCACCGGCGTGATCGGCAA
>DASRXO010000400.1:0-8145 GCA_035654095.1 Telluria sp. | reverse complement strand
GCCGCGCGCGCGCCTTCCAGCGTGCGCCGCGTGCCGCCGAATACATCCGGTATGTAGGACACATTCACCGACGCGTTGTACAGATTGAAGACGCTGGCAGGCGCGCCGCCGAACGCCGCGGCGCGCTCGCGTGCGGCGCCTAGCTGCGCATTGACGGCCGGGTAGGCCAGGGTGCCGGTCTGCGCGCGGTAATTCTCCTGCGCCTGGCGCAGTGCGGCCTCGGCCCCGGCCATGGTCGGGCTGTTGGCCAGCGCGGTGCGCAGCAACTGGTCCAGCGGCTCGGAGCGGAACAGCGACCACCATTGCGCGGGAATATCCTGCCCCATTGCAAGCCGCTGCGCCGCGCCGCCGGCCACCGGCGCCGACGCGGTCTGGGCCGGCAGCGGCGTGGGCGTGTATGCATCGCCGCCAGGCGGCGCGGGCGGGTGAAAATCGGGGCCGACGGCACAGCCTGCAAAGGCGGCGCCCAAGGCAGCGGCGGCGCCAAGGCGCCGCGCGGATGACAGAAAGCGCTTGAAATTCTTGTTTTTCAATTGACAACTCCTGTGGACCAGGTACGCCAACACTGTTCTTGCTGAATTCCGCGCCAATTATAGGCAGATTGTTCGTGAGCGGGGCGTGCGCCGCCTTTTTTTATTATTTCATATTATTTCAGCGGACTCGCGATTGGAAGCTTAAGCCGTTCAATGCGCGTCTGCCGACGGCGCCTTGGGCGCGCCGATCCGGCGCATCAGCGGCACCACCGCGGTCGTGATCGCAAAGCAGACCATGATCACGAGATAGGTGTCGGCGAAGGTCAGCGTCAGCGCCTCGCGGTAGGTCAGCTGCCACAATTGGCGCAGGCCGGCCCCGTCCAGCATCGCCATGGCCGCGTCGTTACCGGCCGTGAGGTGTTCGGCGAGGCGGTAGAAGTGCAGGTTGGTGCGGTTGTTGAGGATCGTCGCGCAGACCGCGATGCCGATCGCGCCGCCCAGGTTGCGCATCAGGTTGAACAGGCCGGAGGCGAACCTCAGGCGCGCCGGCGCGAGGCCGCCCAGCGTCAGCGTGACCGTCGGCGGCACCGCGAATTGCTGGCCGATGCCGCGCAAGGCTTGCGGCAGCAGCAGTTCGGTGGCGCCCCAGTCGTGGGTGATCGGCGAGAATTCCCACATCGACAGGCCGAAGCAGGCCAGCCCGAACATCATCAGCCAGCGCAAGTCGACGCGGTTGGCCAGCATCGCATACAGCGGGATCGACAGCACCTGGAACACGCCGGTCGAAAACACCGCGAGCCCGATCTGCAGCGCGCTGAAGCCGCGCACCCGGCCCAGGAACACGGGGCTCAGGTAGATCGTCGCGAAGATCCCGACCCCGGTCATGAAGGAGAAGAAGCAGCCGAGCGCGAAGTTGCGGTCCTTCAGCGCGCGCAGGTCGACCACCGGATGCGCGTACGTCAGGCCGCGCCAGACGAACAGCACGAACGAGATCGCGGCGGTCCAGGCGGTGGCGGCGATCACCGGGTCGCCGAACCAGTCCAGGCGCGGGCCTTCTTCCAGCGTGTATTCGAGGCAGCCGAGGAACAGCGACATCAGCACGATGCCGAGGTAGTCGGCGTCGCGCAGCAGCTTCCAGTCGGGCGCGTCGATGCGCACCAGGGCCGGCACCGCGACGCTGACGAAGATCCCCGGCACCAGGTTGATGAAGAACAGCCACTGCCACGAGTAGTTATCGGTGATCCAGCCGCCCACCGTCGGCCCCAGCGTGGGCGCGAGCGAGGCGATGGCGCCGATGGTGGCCGCCGCGATCACGCGTTGCGGCCCCTGGAAGAAGGCGAAGGCGGTAGTGAACACCAGCGGGATCATCGAGCCGCCGAGGAAGCCCTGCAGCGCGCGGAACGCGATCATGCTCTGGATGTTCCAGGCCGCGCCGCACAGCAGGCTGCTAAGCGTGAAGCCGACCGCCGACACGCAGAACAGCCAGCGCGTCGACATCACGCGCGACATCCAGCCCGACAGCGGAATGACGATGATCTCGGCGATCAGGTAGCTGGTTTGCACCCACACGATTTCGTCCGCGCCGGCCGACAGTCCGCCGCCGATTTCGCGCAGCGAGGCCGAGACGATCTGGATGTCGAGCAGCGCGATGAACATGCCGACGCACATCGCGCCGAACGCGAACACCTTGGCCGCCGTCGTCATCTGCGACGGCTCGATCAAACCGGCGCCGGCGCTCATGGCTTTGCGTCCGGTGCGCTGCGCGAATCGACCACCGCCACCACCGACAGGCCGGGGCGCAGCACGCCGAGCACGCCGTCGGCCTCGTCGAGCACGATGCGCACCGGGACGCGCTGGACGATCTTGGTGAAATTGCCGGTCGCGTTTTCCGGCGGCAGCACGCTGAATTGGGCGCCGGTGGCCGGCGCCAGGCTGGCCACGCGGCCGTGGAAGGCGCGGCCGGGCAGGGCGTCGACCTCGATCAGCGCACGCTGGCCGGGACGGAACCTGGCCAGCTGGCTCTCCTTGAAATTGGCGTCGACCCACAAGCCGCGGGCCGGGACGATCGACAGCATGTGCGCGCCGGGTTGCGCAAAGGCCCCGGTGCGGGCGTAACGGTTGCCGACCACGCCGTCGAGCGGCGCGCGGATGTCGGTGTAGCTCAGATTCAGGGCGGCGAGTTCGCGTTCGGCCACCGCTTGCGCCAGCGCGGCCTGCGCTTGCAGCCGGCGCGAGGCGATCACCGCGAGCTCGCGTTCGGCCGCGGCCTGTCCCGCTTGCGCCTTCTGGCCGTTGGCCAGCGCCTGCTGATAGTCGGCGTCGGCACGCTGCGCGCTCTGGACCGACACCGCGGCCTTCTGCGCCAGGTTGCGGTAGCGCTGCTGGTCGTCGTGCGAGCGCGTGGTTTCGGCGGCGCTCGCGGTCACGCCGGCCCGCGCTTGCGCGATCACCGCCTGCTGCAGTGCGCGCGTGGCGTCGAGGTTGGCGAGCAGCGCCTGCTGCGCGGCGACCGCGGCGTCGGCCTTGGCCAGCGCGGCGCGGTAATCGCGGTCGTCGAGTTTGACCAGCAGCTCGCCCGCGTGCACCAGCTGGTTGTCGGTGACCGCGGCGCGCACGATGTAGCCGGCCACCTTGGGGCTGATCACGGTGATGTCGCCGCCGACGTAGGCGTCGTCGGTATTTTCCAGGAAGCGGCCGTCGCGCCACCAGTGCCAGCCGTAGGCGCCCGCGGCCAGCGCCGCGGCGATCGCGACCACGGCCGCGATGCGGGTCTTGCCGCCGAATTTGGCGGGCGGGTGGATGGTGGTCTGGCTCATGGTCGATGCTCCTGGCGATGGGTGGGGGTGAAAAAATCACTTGCTTTCAAATTGAAAGTAACTATACACTTGCAACTATTGGATTGCAAGTTACTTTTAAAACCCACTCCGGAACCCACGATGAACACCCATCAATCGGCCATCGGGCGCGCGCTGCTTGCGGCGGCCGGCGCGCTCTTGCTGTCGGCTTGCGCCGCCGGTCCCGACTACCTTGCGCCGCGCGCCGCGATGCCGGCCGCGTTCCCGCATGCGGCGGCCAACAAGGGCGCGCCGCCGGCGTTCGATGCCTGGTGGAGCGCGTTCCACGACCCGGCGCTGGACCGCATCATCGAGCGGGCGCTGGCCCAGAATCTCGACCTGGCGGCGGCGCTGGCGCGGGTCGACCAGGCGCGCGCCGTGGCCCGGCTGGCCGGCGCCAAGCTGCTGCCGTCGCTCGGCGCGAACGCCAGCGTCGCGGCGCAGCGCCAGTCGACCGAAAGCCCGCTCGGCGCGCTCGCCGGCAGCCAGCCCGGCTACGAGCGCAACGTCACGCTGTACGCGGGCGGGGTCGGCGCCAGTTGGGAGATCGACCTGGCCGGCGGCTTGCAGCGCGCTCTGGAGGCCGACAGCGCCGAAGCGCAGGCCGCCGAGGCCGACCGGCTCGGCGTGCGCGTCTCGGTCGCGGCGGAAGCGGCCGATACCTACTTCCGCGTGCGCGGCGCCCAGGCCCGCATCGCGTTGGCCGAAGCCGAGATCGAGACCGACGCCGGCCTGCTCGCGCTGGTGAATATGCGGCTGGGCGAAGGCATCGGGAGCCGGCGCGAGCAGGCCCAGGCCGAGGCGCGGCTGGCGCAGGTCAGGGCCACGATCCCGCCGCTGCGCGCCGAACGCGATATGCAGCTGAACCGGCTCGACGTGTTGATGGGCGCCCATCCCGGCAGCTACGCGCAGGAACTGGCGGCGCCGGCCGCGATCGGCGCCGCGCCGCCGCTGTCGGGCGTGCTGCGGCCCGAGGACTTGCTGCGCCGCCGGCCCGACGTGATCGCCGCCGAGCGCAGGCTGGCCGCGACCAGCGCGCGCATCGGCGTGGCGGCGGCCGAGTACTACCCGAAGCTGTCGCTGTCCGCGCTGCTCGGCTTCGAAAGCCTGCGCAGCGCGACGCCGAGCGCGGCCAGCTTCCAGCCGCAAGCGCTGGCCGGCATCCGCTGGCGGCTGTTCGATTTCGGCCGCGTCGATGCGGAAGTGGCGCGCGCCAAGGGCGCGAACGCGGAGGCGCTGGCGCGCTACCGGCTATCGATGCTGCGCGCGACCGAGGACGTGGAGAACGCGCTGGTCATGGCGATCGAGCTGCAGGCCGCGCGCAAGGAATTGACCGATGAAGTCGACGCCTCGGCGCGCGCCCGCGACGCCGCGCGCGAAGCCTATCTCGGCGGCGCCGTCAGCCTGATCGAAGAACTCGAACAGGACCGCCAGCTGCTGGCCGCGCGCGACCAGCTGAGCCAGGCCGACACCGACAGCAACCGCGCCTTGGTGGCGACCTTCCGCGCCCTCGGCGGCGGCTGGTAGGGCCGCGCGCAAGCTCAGTCCCAGCCCTGGTCGCGGTCGGTTTCCTGCGCTTCGATATCGAGCGCGAACATCGCTTCCAGTTCGTCGCGCGCCTGCTTGGAGAAGGAGATCATTTGCTCCTGGTCCTTGTAATGCGGGTAGACCTTGGCCAGGCTCTGCGTGTTCAGTTCGCGGAATTTCTGCGTCGCCTGGCGCGCGCGGTAGGCGCCGAAGCCCAGCTCGTGCAGCACCTGGCGGCCCAGCATCAGCGCCGACTCGAAGGTCTCGCGCTCGATGATGCTCACGCCGCGGTCCATCAGGTCGTAGTAATGGGTCACGTTGCGGGCGCGCGCCATGATCGGCAGCGTGGGGAATTCGCGCCGCACCGCGTCAACCAGTTTCAGGCTGTCGGCGATGTCGTCGACCGCCACCACCAGCGCGCGCGCCTTGGCCGCGCCGGCCGCGTGCAGCAGGTCGATGCGCGTCACGTCGCCGTAGTAGACCTTGACGCCCAGCCTGCGCAGCACGTCGATCTGGTCCGGGTCGTGGTCGAGCACCGTGAGCTTGATGCGGTTCACCTTCAGCAGCCGGCCGACGATCTGGCCGAAGCGGCCGAAGCCGGCGATGATCACATGGCCTTCGTTGGCCTCGATCCGGTCGGCCTTGCGCTTCTTCTTCTCTTCGCGAAAGTGGGGCGCGATGAAGTTGTCGTGCACGAGCAGCAGCAGCGGCGTGGCGACCATCGACAGCGCGACCACCACCACCAGCAGCGAGGCGATGGCGGGCGTGAAGACCTGGGCCGTCTCGGCCGCACCGAACACCACGAAAGCGAACTCGCCGCCCTGCGACAGCAGCAGCGCGAAGAAGGCCTGCTGCGCGCGCGGGATGCCGAACAGTTTGCTCAGGCCATACAGCAGCGCGATCTTGATCGCCAGCAGGCCGGCCACCAGCAGCAGGATCAGCCCGGGCTGGGCCAGGAACACGCCGAAATCGACCGACATGCCGACCGCGATGAAGAACAGGCCAAGCAGCAGGCCCTTGAACGGTTCGAGGTCGGTTTCGAGCGCGTGGCGGTATTCGGAATCGGCCAGCAGCACGCCGGCCAGGAAGGCGCCGAGCGCGGCCGACATGCCGATCCACTGCATCAGCATCGCGATCGCGATCACCAGCAGCAGCGCGAAGGCGGTAAAGATTTCGCGCATGCCGGACTTGGCGATCGCGCGCAGCGCCGGGCTGACGAGGTAGCGGCCGCCGACGATCAGCGCGCCGAACACCGCCAGCGCGCGCAGCGTCTCGGGCCAGCCATGGCCGCGCGCCTCGGCCGCCACGCCGAGCATCGGCACGATGGCGATCAAGGGGATCGCGGCGATGTCCTGGAACAGCAGGATGGTGAAGCCGGCGTTGCCGGCCGGCGTAGAGCGCAGCTTGCGTTCGTCCAGCGTGGCGAGCGCGATCGCGGTGGACGACAGCGACAGGCCGAGCGCGGCGACCAGCACCACCTTCCAGTCCGCGCCCAGCAGCAGGCCGGCCGCGCCCA
This sequence comes from Telluria sp., assembly GCA_035654095.1. Lineage (GTDB taxonomy): Bacteria > Pseudomonadota > Gammaproteobacteria > Burkholderiales > Burkholderiaceae_D > Telluria_A. The sequence goes on along the minus strand of DASRXO010000400.1, from coordinate 1,795 downwards.
GCGCCGCGGCCACGCCGAACACCTGGGCCCCGCCCCAGCCGAAGATCGGCCGCCGCATCGACCACAGGCGGCGCGGTTCGAGTTCGAGCCCGATCAGGAACAGCAGCAGCACCACCCCGAATTCGGAGAAGTGCAAGATGGTGTCGACCTCGCTGATCAGGCGCAGGCCCCAGGGGCCGATGGCGATCCCCGCCAGCAGGTAGCCGAGCACCGCGCCGAGACCGAGCCGGGTGGCGATCGGCACCGCGATCACGGCCGCCGCGAGGTAGACCACGGCGTTGAGCAGCACACTGTGTTCCATGGTGTCAGCCTTGGGACGGTAGGGTGAATTGGCGCAGGCGCTCGGCGAAGGCCGCGACGTGGGCGTCGAGCTGGTCCTCGTGGCACAGGTGGGCGGCGTGCAGGATCAGCGGCGGCTGCCAGTCCATGCCGCACAGCGCCGCGGTCTGGCGGTAGGGCGGCAGGTAGTCGTCGAACGGCCGGCCGTGGCTGGCGCCGGCGCGGTAGCTGTCGGCCGGGCCGCCGGTGGTGGCGACCAGCCAGTAAGCCTTGCCCTTGAGCGCGTCGCCGCCCGGCCCGAAGGCCCAGCCGGGCTGGAACACCACGTCCACCCATTCCTTGAGCAGGGCGGGCATGCTGTACCACTGGATCGGATGCAGGAACACCACGGTGCCGGCGGCGGCCAGGCGCGCCTGTTCGGGCGCGGGGTCGATGTAGAAATCGGGATAGGTTTCGTACAGGTCGTGTACGTCGACGTGCGGGAGGGCGCGCGCCGCGTCGGCCAGCTTGCGGTTGACGCGCGAGCGCTGCGGCGCCGGATGCGCGTAGACGACCAGGACAGTAGGTGGAGCGGGCATGGCGGACGCTTCGATGGCGACGTGGGTCTATAGCATACAACGCTGTGTCGAAAAACATTACATCGCTCGCGGTCCGCCGTCCGGTATTTATCGCAAGACCTTGATTAATTGAAACAAGTTCCTTATGGCATCCTTTTTGCTTGTTCAACTGACAAAACTATTCGATGAATCCGAGAGAACGAGGGCGCGGCAATGAGCTTGTTGACATCGCTGTTCGCGCGCACCCGCCGCAAGAACCAGCAGACGATCGCGGCCCGCACCGCGGCGGTGATCGACCACGTCATTTACGACGTCGGTATCGATGCCTTGGTGAATGGAACCTTGCTGCTCGACAAGCGCATGCGTCCACGTTTCATCGGCTCGCGCAGCGTCGCGGGCCCCGACGTCATCGCCGTGGTGGCGGTGCGCGAACTGGCCGAGGCCGAGGTGTTCCGCACCCTCGGCTATTCGCTCGCGCTGGACCGATCGACCCTGAATGTGCACACCGGCTGCCTGGTGTTCGCGGTGATGCGCGAATTCAAGGCGCAGTCGCCGGTGTTCCGTTCGCTGCCCTGACTTTTCCGGCACTTGCGCTGGTGCGGGTCAGGGACCGAAGCGCGCCGACAGCCCGTCGGTCACGGCCTGGTACAGCACCATGCGGGTGGCCTCGCGCTGCCAGTAGCCCTTGTGGGCCTTGGCCGGCAGAGCCCAGACCGGGTCGGCCACGTCGCGCACGCGGCGCGGGTCCGGCGTCCCGGGCGGTTCGTCGTAGTAATCGAGCGCCCCGCTGATGATATCGGCGCGCGCATGGACATTGATCCACCAGCGCGGCCGGAACGAGTAGGACTGGATCATCGGCTGCACGGTTGCCGCCAGCGCCTCGCGCACCACCGCATCGCCCACATGCTGGCGGAACAGGAAGGCGGTCTTGTCGAGCGGCGAGCCAAGCGTGATGAAGG
>DASRXO010000399.1:0-2892 GCA_035654095.1 Telluria sp. | reverse complement strand
GCTCGACCGCGATGACCTGGAAGCCCGGCTTGCGCGCCTTGATGATCTCGCCCACGCCGGTGATGGTGCCGCCGGTGCCGATCCCGGCCACCAGGATGTCGACCTTGCCGTCGGTGTCGCGCCAGATTTCCTCGGCGGTGGTGCGGCGGTGCACCTCGGGATTGGCCGGGTTGTTGAATTGCTGCGGCATGAAGTAGGTCGGATGCTCGGCCACCAGCTGCTCGGCCTTCTTGATGGCGCCCAACATGCCTTCGCCGCCCGGCGTGAGCACCAGTTCGGCGCCGTAGGCGCGCAGCAGCATGCGCCGCTCCATGCTCATGGTCTCCGGCATGACCAGCATGCAGCGGTAGCCGCGCGCCGCGCACACCATCGCCAGCGCGATGCCGGTGTTGCCGCTGGTGGGCTCGACGATGACGGTGTCGGGCCGGATGCGGCCGGCGGCCTCGGCCGCTTCGATCATGGCCAGGCCGATGCGGTCCTTGACGCTGTGCGCCGGATTGTAGAATTCGAGCTTGCCGAGGATCTCGGCACCGGCGCCCTGGCCCAGTTTGCGGATCCGCACCAGCGGGGTATTGCCGATCAACTCAGTGACATCGTTTGCGATTTTCATGCTGTGTCTCCCCGCTGGTTATGGTGCTTGGACTTACTTCACATCGAGCAGTTCCACGTCGAAGATCAAGTCGGAATCGGGCGGGATCGCGCCGTTGCCCATGTTTTTCTTGCCGTACGCCAGCTCGCTCGGAATGATCAGCGTGCGCTTGCCGCCGACCTTCATGCCGGCCACGCCCTGGTCCCAGCCCTTGATGACTTTGCCTTTACCGAGCGGAAAGTCGAGCGGCGTGCGGCCTGGGTCGAGCGAGGAATCGAACTTGCGGCCGCGCTGCCGGGTCGCCAGCGGCTTGTAGAACCAGCCGGTGTAATTGACCACCACGGTGCTGCCGACCACGGCTTCCTTGCCGGTGCCGATCACGGTGTCGATCTTGACCAGCGGATCGACTTCGGGCGCGGGCGCGGCGGCCGGGGTCTCGGTTTGCGGGGCCGGCGTTTGCGCCAGCGCCGCGGCGGCCGCGCACATCAGGCCAATAAACAGGGTACGACGAATCATGTAAGTATCTTTCATTGAAAAGGGATCAACGCCTTATTCTGCCACGTTCGCGGCGCCCTCCGCCAGTTTGCGCAGCAGGTGCGCGGCGGCCACCATGCCGAAGCTGGCGGTGACCACCATGCTGGAACCGAAACCGGCGCAATTGAGGCCGGTGACGCCGCCGCTGCGCTCGTCGGCGTCCAGCGAGCAGCCGGCCTCGTCTTCCGGGAAGCGCAGCGGCTCCATCGAGAATACGGCGTCGATGTGGAATTTGTTTTTCTCGCCGCGCGGAAAACCGTAGTGCTTGCGCAGCAGCTTGCGTACGCGCTTGAGCAGGGGTTCCTGTTCGGTCCGGGCCAGGTCGCGCACGTCGATGCGGGTCGGGTCGATCTGGCCGCCGGCGCCGCCGATCGTCACCAGCGGAATGCTGCGGGCGCGGCAGTAGGCGATCAGCGCGGCCTTGGCCTTGGCGCTGTCGATCGCGTCGACCACGTAGTCGAAGGCGTGGGCGCCGATCATGGCGTCGAGGTTGTCGGCGCCGATGAAATCCTCGACCAGGGTGACCCGGCAAAACGGATTGATCTGGGCGATGCGCTCGGCCAGCGCGGCGATCTTGGCCTGGCCGATGGTGCCGGTCAGGGCTTGGATCTGGCGGTTGATATTCGATTCGGCCACGTTGTCGAGATCGATCAGGGTCAGGTGGCCGATCGCGCTGCGCGCCAAGGCCTCGACGATCCAGGAACCGACGCCGCCGACGCCGATCACGCACACGTGCGCCGCGCGGAAGCGTTCCAGCGCACGCTCGCCGTACAAGCGCTTGACGCCGCCGAAGCGGCGGCTGAAATCGACTTCTTCGGCGTTCGGCGGGAAAATATGGGTGTCGATGGTATGCATCCCGCCATTTTAGCGGACGTTGCCGCGCGGACTGCTCTAAAATGTCCTTAAGCCACCTAGAAAGCATGCCATGATTGACGCCCTGCCCGACCCCGCTCCTGGCTTCGACCAGCCCATCGCGGTGCTGAAACACTGCCACGACCGGATCCGCAAACAACTCGCGACGCTGGAAAAACTGCTCGCCCACCTGCCCGCGCACGGCGCCGACCAGGAGGCGCGCGCGGCCGCGGCCGCGGTCCTCAAATACTTCGACAAGGCCGCCCACGTCCACCACGAAGACGAAGAGCACGACCTGGTGCCGATGCTGCAAGCGGTCGCCAGGGACGAAGACGCCGACGTGCTCGCCGCGCTGGTGCCCGGCATCCTGCAAGACCACGCGGAGATGGACGCGATGTGGCAAGACTTGCAGGCGCAGCTGGGCGCGATCGCCGCCGGCGGCGCCAGCGCCTTGTCGGACGACGCGGTGCGCCGCTTCGTGCAGCGCTACACGGCCCACATGGAGCGCGAGGAAGCCAACATCGCGCCGATGGCCAAGCGCCTGTTCAACCCGGCCCAGATGGCGCAGCTGGGCCGCGCGATGCAGCAGCGGCGCGGCCTGTTGCCGGCCGGCGAGGCGGTGGCCGACTTGCGCCAGGACTACGGCAAGGCCAGCCTCGACGAGAGTGCCGTCGCGGCCGATCCCTTCGTGCAATTCGCCGCCTGGTTCGATGAAGCGCTGAAGGCCGGCGTCAAGGAACCGAACGCGATGAGCCTGGCGACCGTCAATACAGACGGCAAGCCGAGCGCGCGCATCGTGCTGGTCAAGCAGTTCGACCGGCGCGGTTTTACCTGGTACACCAACTACGACAGCGACAAGGGTCAGCAATTGCGCGCCAGCCCGCATGCGGCTTTGCTATTCTTTTGGAACGAACTTG
>DASRXO010000398.1:0-2850 GCA_035654095.1 Telluria sp. | reverse complement strand
CTCGGTCGACGGCTACAAGAAATTCCTCGAGCAGAACGAGGAAGCCGTGGCCGACGTCGAGAAGGAGCGCTGATCGCCGCCGCTTCCTGCCTGGCCAGCACCCAGCGCTCCTTCTCGACGTCGGCCACGGCTTCCTCGTTCTGCTCGAGGAATTTCTTGTAGCCGTCGACCGAGAACATGCCGTTGATGCCGCGGGTCAGCGGCTCGCCGCTGCGGCGGGTGAACACCGCGCTGGCGTCGCGCCCGCCGGCGCTGGCGATCGAGAACTCCGGCAACTTGCCGCGCGCAAGCTGGCGCTTCAAGCGGTTGTAGACGCGCTGCTCGAGCGGCATGCGCGCCAGCGTCAGGCGGGTGTCGCTGATCAGCTGGGCATCGAGCTGCGGCGCATTGCGCCCGTCCTGGTAACTCGCCAGCAAGGCCAGCACATGGGCCGACAGCGCCTGCTTCTGCTCGTCGGTCGCTTCCTTCAAGTTGCGGTCATAGTCGTAGCCAACCCAGGCCGCCACCGACTCGGCATCGAAATGGGCCGGATCGCCCAGCATCAGGTAGACCCGCAACACTTCGTAGAGGTACTCGCCGTTGTTGGCACCGCTGCGCCGCAGCTGGTCTTCCATGCGCGCCTGGATGCGCGGCAGCAGGGTTTCCTGCAGCAGGCGGCGGTAGGTCTGCTGGGCGCCGTCCCCGAGCTTGCCGCCCTGGTACAGGCCGAAGCGGTTGAACAGCGGCACACCCTTGTCGCGGTCATTGAAGCCGCCCGGCAAATCGCGCACGGCGTCGAGCAGCGGCAGCACCTGCACCACGCTGCCTTGCGCCGGCAGCTTGGCGGCGGCCTGGGTGAGAATGTCGGTGCGCTCCTGCATGTCGGCGACGTAGGCCTGGTTGCGGAAGTAACTGGTGAGCATGCCGGCGCCCAGCAGCACGAACAGCAGGCCGATCGCCGCCGTCGCGCCCCATTGCAGGTAGCGCCGCTTGCGCTCCAGGCCGAGGTTCACGCCGGCCAGTTCCGCTTCGGGGAAAATCACTTGCTGCAGCAGCTTGGTGATGAAGTAGCTGCGGCCGCTCGCGCCGTTCGGCGCCAACACCCCGCGGTCGAGGCCGAAGGACGCGGCCATCGCGCTCATCACGCGGTCGATCGGGCTGCCTTCCTGGGTGCCGCTGCTGAAGTAGACGCCGCGCAGCAGCGACTGGTCTTCGTAGCGGTTGGACGCGAACACCTCGCCGAGGAACTGGGTCAGCACCTCGCCCATGCCGGCAAACTGCTGCGGGAAGCTGTACACCAGGGCGCGCTTTTGCAGGTCGCGTTCCTGCTGCATGCGCGCAAGCACGCGCGCCTGCAGCTGCTGTTCGAGCAGCTGGAATTCGGCCGGGAAGGCGGCCAGCGCCTCGTCGACCTTGCTGTTGTCGGCCAGCGGGAACGTCACGCCCCAGACCTGCGCGCGCTCTTCGCGCCCCAGTCCGTCGAAAAACTCCATGAAGCCGGCCAGCAGGTCGACCTTGGTGACCATCACATACACCGGGAAACGCACGCCCAGCTGCTCGCGCAATTCCTTCAGGCGCTCGCGGATCGACTGCGCCTGCGTACGCCGCCAGGCATCGCCCTCCAGCAGCAGGTCGGCGGCCGACAGCGCGACGATCACGCCATTGATCGGCCGCCGCTTGCGGTTCTTGCGCAGCAGCTGCAGGAAGCCGCTCCAGGCGGCCTTGTCGGCGTCGGCGTAGCTGTCCTGGGTGGTGAAGCGGCCGGCGGTGTCGAGCAGCACGGCGTCGTCGGTGAACCACCAGTCGCAATGACGGGTCCCGCCGACGCCGCCGATGGCCGCCTTGCCCAGGCTCTCGGCCAGCGGAAATTGCAGGCCCGACTGCACCAGCGCCGTGGTCTTGCCGGTGCCAGGCGCGCCAATGAACATATACCAGGGCAGCTGGTAGAGCCCGCCCTTCTTGCCGCCGGTCTTGCTCTTTTTCAGGATCGCCATCGCTTCCTGCATGCGCTTGTTCAGGGCGGCGAGGTCGGCCGCGCTTTCCTTGGCGCCCGGCGGCGGTGCGGCGGCGGCGGGCGCATCCTCGCCGGCCACGCTTTTCATCAGCCTGGCGTTGGCGATGCGAGCGGCGATCAGCTTCCACAGGAAATAGCCGGCCCAGAGCAGGAAGAAAATCCAGATGAAAGTCCAGCGCACGGTGGTCGAGGCAAACGGCTCCTTGCCGTCGAAGGCAAGCAGCGGCGCCTCGAACCAGACCAGCAGGGATAGCAAGAGCACGCCGAAGAACGACAGCACCGCCGGTTTGATCAGCCAGGAAAAGAATCGCTTCATTGCGTTGGAAACTCCGTGAGTGGGCTACGGCGCGACGGCGGGCGTCAGCACGATGATGTCGACGCGGCGGTTGCGGGCGCGATTGGCGGCGCTGTCGTTGGCGACCAGCGGCTCGGCATCGCCGCGGCCTTCGACGGTATAGCGCTCGGCGGGACCGGCGCGTTCGGCCAGCAGCTCGCGCACGGCGCTCGCGCGGCCCTTCGACAGGTCGTAATTGGACGGGAAGCGCGCCGACAGGCCGGGCTTGACGTTGTCGGTATGGCCGGCCACGACCACCTTGCCGGGCACCGTCTTGAGCGCGTCGCCGATGCGCTGCAGCAGCGGGACGAAGGCCGGGGTCACTTCGGCGCTGCCGGAACCGAACACGCCGTCGCCGCGCAGGGTCACGGTCGAACGGCCGGCGGTTTCCGCCACGCTGACCAGGCCTTGCTGGATTTCCGGCGCGAGGAAGCCGGCCAGGCGCACCGGCGGCGGTGGCGGCGGCGTGAGCGGCGCGGGCGGCGGCGGTGCGGCCGCGACCTTGATCTGATGCAGGCCGTCG
>DASRXO010000397.1:0-5341 GCA_035654095.1 Telluria sp. | reverse complement strand
CGATTACACCCCCAACGCGGCGGCGCGCAGCCTGATCACGCGCCGCTCGAACCTGGTGGCGGTGATCCTGTCGAACCTGACGACCCTGTACTACCCCGACGTGCTGTCCGAACTGAGCCGCCACTTTTCGGCGCGCGGCATGCGCATCCTCCTGTTCAGTCTGCCGCAAGAAGCCGATCTCGACCGGACCTTGCCCGAAGTCTGGCAACACCAGGTCGACGGCGCGGTGGTGGCGGCGCGCCTGTCGGTCGAGCAGGTGGCCGAATTCGAGCGGCGCCGCGTGCCCTTCGTCCTGTTCAACCGCAGCCTGCGCGACAAGACCGTCAATGCGATCGTCTGCGACCAGGTGGAAGCGGCGCGCATCATGGTGTCGCGGCTGGCCGCGGCCGGCCACCGCCGCTTCGCGATGATCGACGGCCCGGCCGACTCGATGATCGCCCAGGACCGGCGGCGCGGCGTGACCGACCGGCTCGCCGAGCTCGGCCTGCCCGAGCCGCTGCTCGTCAGCGGCAGCTACGATTACGCGAGCGGCGCGCGCGGCCTGCGCCAGATCGTCGCGCAGCTGGGCGGCGTCCCCGACGCGGTCATCTGCGGCAACGACGTGATGGCGATCGGCTGCCTCGACACCGCGCGCCACGAGCTCGGCATCGAGGTGCCGGCCCAGTTGTCGATCACCGGCTTCGACGGCATCGCGCCCTCGTCCTGGCTCAGCTACAACCTGACCACCTTGCGCCAGCCGATCCAGAACATGGCGCTGGCCTCGGCCGAAATGCTGACCGGCCTGATCAACTCAGACAGCGCCTGCCCCGAGCGCCGCGTGTTCTCGGCCACCTTGGTCGAAGGCAGCACCGCCCGCATCGGTCCGGCGTTCTGACCCGCCGCGCGCGACTGCCGCGTTCCGTTTGCATCCGGGCGCCCAGCTCCTACAATAGAAGCTATGAAGCACGAATGGCTGCTCAAGCGGAATTGCTCGCTGTCGCCACGCCAGGTCGCCGTCGCCTACGGCCTGCTGTGCCTGTTTGCGTTCGCGATCGCCGCGGTCTTCGCGCTGCATGGGTTCTGGATCGTGTTGGTGTTTGCCGCGCTCGAGATGATGGCGGTGGCCGCCGCCCTGCTGCATTACGCTCGCCACGCCACCGACCATGAACACATCGCCCTCAGCGAGGGCTGCCTGCTGGTCGAGCGGGTGCAGGCCGGCCAGCTGTCGCAGGTGCGGCTCGACCCGTGCTGGACCCGCATCGTCCTGCCCGGCCGCCAGCACACCCTGATCCGGCTCGAATCGCGCGGCGTCAAGGTCGACATCGGCGGCTTCGTGTCGGAAGAAATGCGGCAGGCGGTCGGCGAGGAACTGCGGCGCGAATTGCGCGGCAGTTCCTACCTCGCGTGACACAACTCAGCTGCGCTTGCGCTCGACGATGGTCGGGGTGCCTTTCGATTCCATCATGTCGACCACGCGGCAGTCGCCGCACATCTTGAGCCGGTCGAGATTGCCGCTGAAGGCCGGGTGCCCGGCCAGCTTGCCCAGCATGTTCTGGATCGCCTGCAAGGTGCCGAACGGCTTGCCGCAGCGGATGCAGCAGAACGGTTCGGACTCGTGGAGCACCACCTGCTTGTTCCAGCTGTCGGCAAACGACAGGCGCGGCACCAGCGTGATCGCGTCCTCGGGACAGGTGGTCGCGCACAAGCCGCACTGCACGCAATTTTTTTCGACGAAGCTGAGGCGCGGCGTGAGCGGGCTGTCCATCAGCGCCGCGCTCGGGCAGGCGCCGACGCAGGACATGCACAGGCTGCAAGCGGCCGTATCGACCCGGATCGCACCGAACGGCGAACCGGCCGGCAGCGCGACCTGTTCGACCTGCACCGGCGCATGGCGGTACAAATGGGCCAGCGCGAAATCGAGCGTGTTGCGCTTCTCGGCGCCGACGTGGAAGCTGGCCGCTTCCGCCGGCACGGCCCCGTTGGGCACCTGCGCCAGCGCGTCGGCCAGTTGCGCCGCCCCGGCCGCGTGCACCAGCCGCAGATGCCGCCCTTCATAGCCGAGACCATGCAGCACCGTCTGCGCGATGTCCATCTGGGCTTGCAAGGCGATGCGGTAAGCCGGCGCCTCCTCGTCCGTCATCAGCAGCATGATGCCGCTGGCGCCATAGGCAATCGCGGCCAGCCAGACGTCGATGCCGACCGAGGCGCTGTGCTCCAGCTCGACCGGCATCACATTGTCCGGCACCTCGTCGAGGGCCGACAGCAGCGCCCGGCCGCCTTCGCTGTGGAACAGGATCACCGGCGCGTGCCCGCCGGCCCGCGCATAGGCCGTCAACAAGGTCTGCAAGCGCTGGCCGCTGTAGGCCGCGCTCGGATAGGCATAGCCCAGCGCACCGGACGGGCAGACCGTGGTGCACGCGCCGCAACCCGCGCACAGATACGGATTGACCTTGATGCGGTCGCCCGCGCTGCCGATCGCGCGCGCCGAGCAGATGTCGATGCAGGCGTTGCAGCCGGGCTGGCGGTTGCGGCTGTGCGCGCACAGCTTTTCCTTGTAGACGAAGAACTTGGGCTTCTCGAATTCGCCGATCAGCTCGGACAGCGAAAACGCCATCGCCGCGCGCGCGGCCTCGTCCGGCCCCGGTGCGAAATAGCCTTGCGGCGGCTGGTGGCTGGCGATCAGCGGCGTCGCGGACAGGTCGAACACGAGGTCGAACTGCCCTTCGCCGCCCTCCCACTGCGCGCTGAACGCGCCCAGCCAGCCGCTCACGCGCGGCGCCGGCGCATGGATCAAGGTGAAGGTGCGCGGCTGCGGCGCGGGCGGCGCGTCGGCCAGCAGCACCGTGACCGGCAGCAGCGCGCCCAGCCGCTCGGCCCACGGCAAGGCATCCGCCGCGCTGCCGATGATGGCCGTCTTGCCGGCCGAGCGGTAACTCACGGTCGGCGCCGGATCGGGATCGGGCAAAGCGGCTGCCGCCGCCAAGGCGGCCGCCTTGGCCGTCAATTCTGTCGTCATGCGGGACCTTGTTCGGATGGAGCTGGGGCGGGTTCTGGTTCGGTGGCATCGACGGCCTTGACGATGAAGTCCCTGGCGCAGTTCAGCGCGGCCAGCATGGCATCCGGTATCGGGTCGGCCTTGTTGTAGTCGCCCATGTAGATGTCGAGCCCGTCGACGAGATTGAAGTGCGGGTCGGCGAACAGCTTCTTCAAGGCGAGGCGGCGCACCGTGCTGTCGACGCCGCGCGCGACGAAGGCCGAATAGTCGGAATCGGCGTTCAAGGCGGCGACGTCGGCCAGGGTCGGCAACGCCGCTTCGGCGTCGGCGCCAGGCGCAAGGACCGGCGCTGCGGCGATGGGTGCGGCGACCTCGGGCGGCGCGGGCGCCGGGTCCGCCTCCCCCTCGCTCTTCAGGCGCGACCAGCGCGTCAGGAATCGTTCAGTCATTCAACCATGCCCCCTGCCGCGCTTTTCACGTGGCTGGTAATGTTCGCGCAGGTAGCCGGACAGCCAGGCGTGGATCTCGGCCGGCATCGCCACGCCGTCGGCCGATTCGCCCGAATCGAACATGCGGGTGCCCTCGGCGTAACTGACCGAGGCCTGCACCGGCATCGCGCGCTCGCCCTGCATGCGCCACATGATGAACACCTTGGCTTCGGGCGCGATGCAGTTTTCGAAATAGCCTTCGTTCTCGTCGCGATACAAGCTCAGTTCGAGGCCGGACACCAGGTAGGATTCGGAATCGACGCCGTGCGTCAGCGGCTGCACCGGCGGCAGGTCGCCGCGATCCGGGACCACGCCCACCGCGGCCCAGCTTTCAGTGGCCCACCGATGCTGCAGCGCGCGCCGCTGCATGATCACGGCGATCGGCATGCTGGCGAGGCGCATTACGATTTCCCCGGCGCTTTCCCGGACGCGGGCGCAGGCGGCGCGGTGCCCGCCTTCTCGCTCTTGACCGGTGCTGCCTTCGCCTGCGCGCCAGCCGGCTGGGCCGGCGCGGTCACGGCCGCGACTTGGGCGGCCACCGGCGTCGGCGGATTGGCCTTCCAGCCATTGGCCTTGGCCTTGCTGCGCCAGCGCGCGCTGACCGCCTCCATCGACGCCAGCAGCGACTCCTTGTCCTTGGCGGCCTGGGCGTCCGCGGCGGCCTTCTTGGCGGCCTGCGCCGCGGCCTGTTCCGGCGTCGGCGGCGGCAGCTTCGCCACTGCGGTGCCGGCCATCGCGGCGCACAGCAGCGCGGCCGCCAGCTTGTTCATCTGAGTCATTGCCCGCTCCTCTTATTTGGCGTCCGGCTTGGTGGCCGGCGGCGTGGTGGTGCCGGACGGGGCATGCCCCGATTCCTGCACCGTGCCGCCGGTCGCCGCGCCGCCCGTATTGCCGCCGCTGCCGCCCGCGATGTAGGGCGTGCCGCCCGCGTAGCTGCCGTCGGTCGCCTTCTTCGCAGCCGCCATGGCTTCGCCGCTGGTGCCGCCGCCCGCCGTCACCTGGCCCGGAAAGGCGGTGTTGCGCACCGGCGCCGCACTGCCCGAGGCGCCGTCCTGCGAACAGGCCGCGAGCAGGGCCAGCGTACATCCGGCTGCCGTTATCTGGATCGTCATCGCGAGGCTCCTCATGATCCGGGCCGCTGTTGCGCGCCGCGCGGCGGCGGCATGTTCGACGGCGGCGCGCCGCCGGCCTTGATTTCTTCGTACCACAGCTCGTGGTGGGCCTTGGCCCATTCCTCGTCCACCGTGCCGTGCCGCATCGCCTCGTAGGCGCCCGGCGTGCCGATGGTGCCGATGTAAATATGCGCCATCGCCGCCACGATGTACAGCGTGGCGCCGGCGATGTGCAGGTAATCGGCGATCTGCAGCAGGTAGCGGGTCTGGCCGAAGGTGACGAAGTCCATGACCAGGCCGGTGACCGACATCAGCAGGCCGAGCAAGGCCACGCCGCACCAGAACCACAGCTTCTCGCCCGCGTTGAAATAGCCGGCCGGAATATGCTTGTGCGACACCAGCCCGCCCCCGCCCTTGAGCCAGGCCCAGTCCACCGGCCTGAACCGGTTCTTGCGCGCGAAGGTGATGAACATCAGCACCGAACACACGATGAACAGCGGCCCGACGAAGTTGTGCAGGTATTTGCAGACGATCGCGATCCAGGCGAACAGGTCGTGCCCCATCCACGGCATCATGACCAGCTTGCCGAACAGGAGCACCAAGCCGCTGATGGCCAGGATCAGGAAGCTGATCGCGGTCGACCAGTGGATCGTGCGGTCCCAGGCATTGAAGCGTTCGATGCGGCGCCCGGAATCGGGACGGCCGGTGCGCATCGGCCCCACCGCCACGTAGAAGCCGAAGATCAGCAGCGGCACCAACAGCACCAG
>DASRXO010000396.1:0-3256 GCA_035654095.1 Telluria sp. | reverse complement strand
CGCGCCGGCGGCAATACCGCGCACGAACCAGCGCCCGGACAAGAAGTAGATCGCCAGCGGAACCAGCGCCGTGAGGATGGTGGCCGCCATGTTGACGTTGTAGAGACGGGTGCCGGTGGTGGTGTTGATCACGTTATTGAGCTGCACCGTCATCGGCAGGTTGTCGCGTCCGGCGAACACCAGGCCGAGGATGTAATCGTTCCACACGCCGGTGACCTGCATGATGGCGGCGACCACGATGATCGGGGCCGACATCGGCAGCATGACCTGGGCGAAGATGCGCCAGAAGCCGCCGCCATCGATGCGCGCGGCCTGGAACAGCTCGTGCGGTACGCCCGCATAGTAATTCCGGAACAGCATGGTCATCACCGGCATGCCGAAGATCAGGTGCACCAGCACGATCGCGGGCAGCGAGCCGAATACGCCCATCGCGGCCAGCAGGCGCACCAGGGGATAGATCATGACCTGCACCGGGATGAAGGCGCCGGCCATCAAGAGGCCGAACAGCAGGCTCGCGCCGCGCGGACGCCAGAACGACAGCGCGTAGCCATTCACCGCGCCGAGCAGGATCGGCAAGATCGTGCTCGGCACCGTGATGGCGACCGAATTCCAGAAGCCGGCGCGCACCCCTTCGCAGGCGGCGCCGGTGCACACTTCGCTCCAGGCCTGGCGCCAGGGTTCGAGCGTGGCGGCCAGCGGCAGCGCGAAGATGCTGCCGGCGCGGATTTCGTCCATCGATTTCAGCGAAGTGACCAGCATGACGTACAGCGGCAGCAGGAAGAACAGCGCCGCGCTGAACAGGAATACGTAGATGCCGATGCGCGCCACCCGTTTGTTCATGCCTGCCCCTTGCGGCTGCGCGCGTAGGCGTAGGGCGCGAGCAGGGCCAGCACCGGGACCAGCAGCACGATCGCGCCGGCCGAGGCCAGTCCGATATTCGAACGCAGGAACAGATGGTCCATGATGAACTTGGCCGGCACTTCGCTGGCCGTGCCAGGGCCGCCCTGGGTCATCGCGACCACCGCGTCGTACAGCTTGATGACCGCGGTCGACAGCAGCAGGAATACGGTGGCCAGCGTCGGGCCGAGCATCGGCAGCACGATCGAGCTGTACACACGCCAGGCCGGAATGCCGTCCAGCCGCGCGGCCTTCCAGATCTCGGGATCGATGCCGCGCAGGCCGGCCAGCAGCATCGCCATCACCAGGCCGGAGGCCTGCCAGACGGTGGCGATGACCACCGTGTAGATCGCCATGTCCTGGTCGATGATCCAGTCGAACTGGAAATTGGGAAAGCCGAGCAGGCGCACCGCCTGTTCGATGCCATTGCCGGGCGTGAGCATCCACTGCCACACCAGGCCGGTGGCGACGAAGGACATCGCATACGGATACAGGAACACGGTACGCAGCACGCCCTCGCCGGTAACGTTCTGGTCGATGAAGACCGCCAGCAGGAAGCCGATGACGATGCAGGCGACCACGAACAGCAGGCCGTAGATCGCGAGGTTGTGCAGCGAGAGCATCCAGCGCTCATTGTCGAACAGGCGCTCGTACTGCGCCAGGCCGACGAAATTATCGGACGCGAAGGTGCGCGAACTGGTCAGCGACACGCGCAAGGTCCACAAGGCGGTGCCGATATAGGCGACGATGACGGTCAGCGCCATCGGCAACAGCGCGGCGAACGGGGTCAGTGTGCGGAAGCGGCGTGCGAGCATCGGCGGTCTAGTTCTTCAGCGCCGCGGCGAAATTCTTTTGCGCCTTGTCGACCGACATGCCGGTGTTCCAATAGGCGGTCAGCACGTCCTGGATCGCGCCGTTCTGGTCGGGCGTCAGGTAGACCTCGGTCACGCCGACCTGGCGCGCCTTGTCCTTCATCGCCGCCATGCCCTTCTGGGCACAGGCGTCCAACTGGCTGGCGTCGACGTCGGTACGCACCGGAATCGAACCCTTGAGCTTGCTGAAGGCGAGCTGGGTGGCGGGCGCGACGATCACGCTGGCGAGCAGCTTTTGTGCCTTCACCGCATCTGGATTGGTGGTCTTGGGGAACACGAACACGTCGCCCTGGATCAGGTAGGGCGCGTTGGGGCCGAGCCCCGGCATGCAGCCGAACTGCTGGCCGGCCACCTGCCTGGCCGCGGTGAATTCACCCTTGGCCCAGTCGCCCATGATCTGCACGCCGCCTTTGCCGCTGATCAGCATGGCGGTCGCATCGTTCCAATTGCGGCCGGGGGAGCCGGCGTCGACGTAGGATTGCATGCGCTTGAAGGCGAGCAGCACTTTCTTGAAGGCGTCGGAGTTGATGGCGCGCTGGTCGCGGTCGCGCAGCACGCTCAGGTACAGGTCCTTGCCGCCGAGGTTGGACAGGATCGACGAGAACAGGATCGTTTCCTGCCACGACTGGCCGCCGTGCGCGAGCGGCACGATGCCGGCGGCCTTGAGCTTGTCGAGCGCGGCGAACAGCTCGTCCATATTGGCCGGCTCCCGGGTAATGCCGGCCTTCTTGAACGCCGCCTGCGAGTACCAGATCCAGGCCTGCATGTGGATGTTCAGCGGCACCGCGTAATAATGGCCCTTGACCTTGATGACGTTGATGATGGGCGCGGGGAGCAGCGTGTCCCAGCTTTCCTTGCGCGCGACCTCGTCGACGTTGTTGAGCATGCCCTGCTCGATCACGTCGAGGAATTGCTTGGAGGTGTTGAACTGCGCGGCGGTCGGCGGATTGCCGCCGACGATGCGGTTGAGCGTGACCGCGCGCGCCTGGTCGCCGCCGGCGATCGCGGTATCGATCCAGACCCCGCCGGCGCCGCGGTAGGCTTGTGCAATCTGTTTGACGGCGGCCGATTCGCCGCCCGAGGTCCACCAGTGAATCACTTCAGCGGTCTGCGCGGCAGCCAGCGACGGCAACGCTGCAGCCGCCAGCAGCGCGCAGGCGGCTGCGATATTGCGTGCTCGGTACATCCTGTCTCCTCGCTGCGGACGTTTTTTGGAAACGTTCCCAATTATCTACTCGGACTATAGCATCGTGCGAAATCCAGTGTCAAACGATTATTGCAGGACGAACTGTGCCACAAAAACTGACCATATCAATGCGCGTAAACGAAAAAAACCCCAGCATCTCTGCCGGGGTTTTTCTCTTATAACTAGCCTGACGATAACCTACTTTCACACTGGTTGCAGCACTATCATCGGCGTAAGCTCGTTTCACGGTCCTGTTCGGGATGGGAAGGGGTGGTACCGAGTTACTATGGTCATCAGGCAT
>DASRXO010000395.1:0-2202 GCA_035654095.1 Telluria sp. | reverse complement strand
CTTCGGCGGCTAGGCGCAGCATCTGGTTGACCACGTCGGCGAAGGTGGCGGCGACGTCGGGCGCACCGATCAGGGCGCGCAGCAACAGCCCGCGCAGGTAGGCGCCGGCACTGTGCAGCACGGCGGCGTCGTCGAGCAGGGCCGGCGCGCGCTCGTAGGCGAAGATGTCGGCCAGGATGTCGTAGACGGCACCGGTGAACACCTGCGAGAGCGCATGCACCTCGGTGCCCGCTTCCGACAGCGTGGTGTCGTTGTCGGCGTTGCGCAGGCCGTTGGGGCCGCCGAGCGCGAGGCCGAACTGTTCGGCGATGTCGGCCAGGAAGGTCTTGTCGTGCAGCCGCGCCTTGGTTTGGGCGATGATCGCCTCGCACTGGTCGAGCTGCGCCAGCGCGAGGAAGATCGCGGTCAGGTCGCCGAACGCTTCGTGCAGGCCGCCGGTCTGCGGCGGGTTGTCGGCCAGCAGCCAGTCGGGTTTCAGGCCGTCGAGCACGGCGTGACCGGTCTCGTGCGAGACGATGTCGAAGGAGCGGCAGGTGTACACGCGCTCGACCTGGCCGCTGGGCACGAAGTCGCCGAACTTCAGGCAGCACTGCGAGCGGCTGTAAAACGCGTTCATCACGTTCGGCAAGCCATGGGGGAAGACTTGCAGCGGCGCGGTGTCGATGCTGCTGTTCCATTGCCAAGGCAGGGGCATGGCCGCGCCGGCCGAGGACAATGCACGCTGGTACATGGTCAGGGTCTGGCGCACCACGGCGAAGGTGTGCACCGCGTCGAACTGCGGGGTGTCGGGCATGGTGACGAAGTCGCCGAAGGCATTCGGGCTGACCGGCGCGATGCCCGGCACCCCGGACACGATGCGGGCGTCGCGCGGCCCATCGAGCACGATGCCGGGCAGGAAAGCCTTGCGGGTGCCGATTTCCGCGACCGAGGGATCTTGCTTCCACATCAGCACGCGCGCGCCGAAGGCATACGGCATCGGCACCGGCTCGACGCCCGCCAGCCCGATCCGCGGCTTGCCGGGCTGGAGCAACGCCTGGGCCGCCTTGCGGTGCTGGCGGTAGGGCGCGCTGGGGGTGGGGACGTAGCCGACCGGCAGCGGCGGGTGGCCGTCCGATACCAGCTCGGGCGGCAGGATGGCGCTTGGTTCCATGACAATCTCCCTGATGCGGCCGGGGCGGCGCGGGCCTTTACTGGAAATAGTCGCGCCATGCGCGCGGGCGCTGCTTGATACTCGTCAATGCGGCAAGCTCTGTCCGCTAGAATGCGTGAAAACCCGAAACAAGGAGAGAGACCCCATGCATCCAGTCGGCGCCAGCCTGCCCGCCGGTCCCGCCGTGGCCGGCATACCGCTCGAATTCCTGCTGTTCGCGGTGGTGCTGGGCATGGTCGCGTTCAGCCGCGTCAGCACGCTGGCGACGGCGCTGGTGGGCGCGCTGCTCATTACCGCCTACAAGGTCGGGTTGGCGCCCTATCCCGAGGGCGCCGGCGTGGCCGGGCTGCTGGGCCACGCCGGCGCCGAATGGGTCGGCATGGCCAACTTGCTGGCGCTGCTGCTCGGCTTCGCGCTGCTGGCGAAACACGTCGAGAACAGCCAACTGCCGGCGCTGCTGCCCGACTACCTGCCCGATTCCTGGACCGGGCCGCTGCTGCTGCTGGTGGCGGTGTTCGTGCTGTCCAGCTTCGTCGACAATATCGCGGCGGCCATGATCGGCGGCGCGGTCGCGCATACCGTGTTTCGCGGCAAGGTCCACCTCGGCTACCTGGCCGCGATCGTGGCCGCGTCGAACGCGGGCGGGGCCGGCAGCGTGGTGGGCGACACCACCACCACCATGATGTGGCTGGCGGGCGTGGCGCCGCTGCAGGTGTTCCATGCCTACCTGGCGGCCGGGGTGGCGCTGCTGGTGTGCGCGGTGCCGGCTGCGCTCCAGCAGCACCGCCACTGCCCGATCGCTGCGCGCGCGCCGGCCGGGGTCCAGGTCGACTGGCTGCGGGTGGCGATCGTGCTGCTGATCCTGGCCTGCGCGATCGTCGCCAACCTGCTGCTCAATCTGCGCTTCAAGACCTGGAGCGGGGCGTTTCCCTTCCTCGGTCTCGCGGTGTGGATCGCGATCCTCGCCAGCGCCGGACTGCGCCGCCCCGACTGGCAAGCGCTGCCGGGCGCGGCGCAGGGCGCGGCCTTCCTGCTGGCGCTGGTGTGGTGCG
>DASRXO010000394.1:0-4844 GCA_035654095.1 Telluria sp. | reverse complement strand
CGCGCCGCCAAGCCGTTGGGGAAAATGGAAACGGCCGACCTGGTCGACCTGCTGTTTGCGCAGACCGGTTATCCGGTATTCGTCGCGCTGCGCGCCGGCCAGCGCACGCCGGAAGCCGTCGCCGCGCTGATGAAGTACGGCTGCCACGCCGCGCTCGCCAACGCGGACAAGCTTACGCCAGTGAGTCGTCGTTCCCGCGCAGGCGGGAACGACGTTATTCGGGCTGCAGCGGAATAGTGCCGAAGCCGGTGGGCGTCGAGCAGGGTTCTTCGTCGAAGGCGATGTCGCCCAGCGGGCTCGCGACGCCGTCGGCCTTGAGGTCGGTGAAGCCGAACATGCCGCGGTCCATCAGGTGGCTCGGCACCACCGTCGACAGCGACGAGAAGATGCTCTCGACCCGGCCCGGATACTTCTTCTCCCACTCGCGCATCAGGCCCTTGATCTGCTTGCGCTGCAAATTCTCTTGCGAGCCGCACAGGTCGCAGGGGATGATCGGGAACCGCTTGATCTCGGCGTAGCGCGCCGAATCGGCTTCCTTCACATACGCCAGCGGACGGATCACGATGTGCTTGCCGTCGTCCGATTGCAGCTTGGCCGGCATGCCCTTCAGCTTCCCGCCGAAGAACATATTCAGGAAGAAGGTCTCGAGGATGTCGTCCCGGTGGTGGCCCAGCGCGATCTTGTTGCAGCCCAGTTCATCGGCCACGCGGTACAGGATCCCGCGCCGCAGCCGCGAACACAGCGAGCAGGTGGTCTTCCCCTCCGGGATCAGGCGCTTGACGATGCTGTAGGTGTCCTGGTTCTCGATGTGGAACGGCACGCCCAGCTTGGCCAGGTAGGCCGGCAGCACGTCGGCCGGGAAGTTCGGTTGCTTCTGGTCGAGGTTCACCGCCACGATGTCGAAGTGGATCGGCGCGCGTTCGCGCAGCGTCATCAGGATGTCGAGCAGGGCGTAGCTGTCTTTGCCCCCCGACACGCAGACCATGATCTTGTCGCCGTCTTCGATCATGTTGAAGTCGCCGATCGCCTGGCCCACCAGCCGGCACAGGCGCTTGTGCAGCTTGTTGTTCTCGAGCGCGATCTTGTCGGCCTGTTTGGCCGTGTGTTCGACCTGCTCCATCACGGCCGGGCCGTTCATGCTTCGTCCTTCACCTGGAACACTTCGACGCCCACGCCTTCGCAGTCGGGATACACGTCCGGCTTCATGGTCGACACGCGCACCGCACGCACCCGCGGGTGCGCCAGCATCGCGCGCAGCACGTCGTCGCAGAGCGTCTCCTGCAGGTGCACATGGCCCTGCGCCATGCGCTTCGAAATGGTCTCGCGCATGAAGTCGTAATCGACCACCTCGGCCAGGTGGTCGCCCTTCGGCGTCGACAGCGCGAGCGGGATGTAGAGGTCGACGTTGATCAGGACGCGCTGCTCGCCCTTCTTCTCGAAATCATGCACACCGATGTTGATCATCACTTCGTAATTGCGCAGGAACAGCCGGCGGCAATCGCTCAGCTTCGGGTGTAACAGGGCGGATAGCATAGTAGTCCTAGAGTGTTGGGGACAGAGTACGCGGCGCCTTGGCTACGCTTAACTCTGTCCCGCAATTTGTTGTACTGTTGGGGACAAAGTACGCACCGCTTTCGCGGCGCTAGACTCCGTCCCGCAAATGGTTTTTACTTCTCAATGAACATCACGTCGCGCGGCAGCTGAACCAGATGCTGGCCGCCGTCGACCAGCAGGGTGGTGCCGGTAATCGCGCGCGCCGAGGCCACATAGCACACCGCGTCGACGATATCCTGCGGCGTGCTCGATTCCCCGAGCGGCGTGGCCTGGTGCGCTTTCTCGAAGCCGTCTTCGCTCTGCTCGCCCGACACCATCGTCAGGCCGGGCGCGACGCCGACCACCCGCACGGTCGGCGCCAGCGCCTGCGCCAGCATGGTGGTCGCGGCCTGCAGCGCGGCCTTCGACAGCGTGTACGAGAAAAAATCAGGATTCAGATTGTACAGTTTCTGGTCCAGCAGGTTGATCACCACCGCCTGGCGGCCGGGCGGGGTGGCCGCATGCAGCGCCTGCGCCAGCAGCAGCGGCGCGCCGAGGTTGGTCTGCATATGGGTCGCCAGCAGCGCCGGCGAAAACTCGGACGGGCTGTCGTATTCGAACAGCGAGGCGTTGTTGACCACGCAGCCGACCGCGCCCAGCGCCGCGGCCGCGCGCGGCAGCAGGTTGCGCACCGCCGCCTCGTCGGCCAGGTCGCACTGCAGCAGCGCGGCGCGCCGGCCCAGCGCCAGGATCGCGTCGGCGGTCTCGCGCGCCGCCGCTTCCGAGGCGCGGTAGTGCACCGCCACGTCCCAGCCGGCCTGCGCCAGCCCGAGCGCGATCGCGCGCCCGATGCGGCGGCCCGCGCCGGTCACCAGCGCTACCCGGGGTTCGCCTGTCGATGGTGTCGTCATGATCTCGCTCGTAAGTATGCGGATTCCTGCATCATTTGTTCATCGGCCCCGCACTCGCTACAATGCAAGGATGTCCCTACCCGCACCCGATAGCGACGCGCTCGCCGCGTCCCACGCTCTGCAGCAGCTGATCGCCGCCGAAATCGCGCAGCAGGGCGGCGCGCTGCCGTTCGCCCGCTTCATGGAGCTGGCGCTGTACGCGCCCGGCCTCGGTTACTACAGCGGGGGCTCGGCCAAGCTCGGCGCGGAGGGCGATTTTACAACCGCACCCGAGATCACGTCGCTGTTCGGCGCCGCGCTGGCCCAGCCGGCAGCCGCTATTATCGCCCAAACCGCGCCCAACCTCCTCGAATTCGGCGCCGGCACCGGCGCACTGGCGCGCGACGTGCTGACCGCGCTGGCCGAGGCCGGGGTGCAAGTCGACAGTTACGCGATCGTCGAGCTGTCGGGCGAGTTGCGCGCGCGCCAGCAGGAAACGCTCAAGGACTTCCCCCAGGTGCGCTGGCTCGACCGCCTGCCCGAGGCCTTCAGCGGCGTGGCGCTGGCCAACGAGGTGCTCGACGCCATGCCGGTGCACCTGGTCTCGAAGACCGAGCAGGGCTGGCACGAAATGCTGGTCGCGATCGAGGACGGCGCCTTCGCCTTCGTCTCGCGCCCGGCCGACGCCACGCTGGCGGCCCACATCGTGCGCCAGATCCCGGCGCACGCGGTGCTGCCGGTCGGCTACCTGACCGAGGTGCACCCGATCGCCTGCGGCTTCATGGCCTCGCTGGCGCGCATGTTCGAGGGCGGCAAGGGCGCGGCGATCCTGCTCGACTACGGCTTCCCGGCCCACGAGTACTATTTCGACCACCGCGAGGAAGGCACCGTCATGTGCCATTACCGCCACCACGCGCACACCGACCCGTTCTTCCATCCGGGCCTGCAGGACATCACCGCCCACGTCGACTTCACCGCGATGGCGCTGGCGGCCCAAGGCGCCGGGCTCGAGGTGCTGGCGTATATGAACCAGGCCGCCTTCCTGCTCGGCGCCGGCATCGGCGACCTGCTGCTGCGCACCGACCCGTCCGACCCGCGGCGCTACCTGCCCCAATCGAACGCGGTGCACAAGCTGCTGTCGCCGGCCGAGATGGGCGAACTGTTCAAGGTGCTGGTGGTCGGCCGCGGCGTCGAGTTGCCCGAGTCTATCGTGCGCGCCGACCGCAGCCACCGGTTGTAGACTTTATGTCATCTTGCGCTGCGGACACAAACCCGGCTATGCTGTACGGCCGTCAGGGCTCGCTCCGCGCGCCGTATCGGCTATGATGAAGAAGTGAGCCGTACGCAACAACTATCGCATCGCCATGGCCAAGATTCACACACATTATGACAACCTCAAGGTGGCGCGGCTGGCGCCGCAGGAAGTCATACGTGCGGCCTACAAGGCCTTGAGCCAGAAGTACCATCCCGACAAAAATCCCGGCGACGAGAAGGCCGCGCGCATCATGGCCATCCTCAACAGCGCCTACGGCACCCTGTCCGATCCGGTGCGCCGCAAGGAGCACGACGAGTGGATCGCGGCCGAGGAATGGGAAATCGAGTGGCTCGAGAGCACCCGCAGCGACGACAAGCAGCGCGCCGAGGCGCATGCCTGGGAGCCGCGGCCGGTCGATGCGCGCGGCGCCTACCGCGCCACGCGCGATCCGGCATGGTGGTTCGGGCTGGGTGCCTGTTTCGCGCTCGGCTGCATGGTGGGCGCGCTGGCGCTCGAGCAGCCGAAGGTGCTGCCGGTGGCGCTGGCCGCGGTGCTGAGCGGCAAGCCGGCGGCCGAGGCCAAGCTCACGCCGGCCGCCGCCGCGCGCAGCGACGTGCTGGGCGAGGCGCGTGCCGACAGCGGGATCGACGGCTGGGCGATCGCCAAGGCGCCGCTGCCGCCGTCCGAGGTCAAGGCGCTGGCCGTGACCCAGTTGGTGGTGCCCGACCGCACGCCCGATTGCGACACCGAATTGCACACCCTGGCCTCGCCCAACGGCGAACCGTGGCCGGCGAAATCGGGGTATGTGGACGGTTACCCGATCGGCAACCAGGGCGGCGAGATGCAGGTCACGGTGGACAATTCGGCCAACAGCTCGCCGGTGATGGTCATGATTTACGACCTCGACCGGCGCTCGAACGTGCGCCACGCCTATGTGCTGGCGCACGACACGCTGGCGATCGACAAGCTATCGGCCGGCAAGTACGAGGTGCGCTACCAGAACATCGATGTCGGCGGCAGCAAGGGCGATTGCGCGCTGCGCAAGAAGCGCGGCATCCGGCAGGCCGCCGCGGGCCAGCCCGGCACCTAAGCGCAAAAAACCGGGGTCAGTGCCGACATTCGGACATTTAAATAGGGTCAGAGTCGAATTAATTCATGAATCTCGA
>DASRXO010000393.1:0-5642 GCA_035654095.1 Telluria sp. | reverse complement strand
GCCGCAGCACGGTCTTGATCCGGGCCATCAGTTCCGAAAAATCGAAGGGCTTGACCAGGTAGTCGTCGGCGCCCAGCTCCAGGCCCTTGACGCGGTCGCTCACGTCGTCGCGCGCGGTCAGCAGCAGCACCGGGGTTTCCTTGTGCATGCGCAACTGGCGCAGCACGGTCCAGCCGTCCATCTCGGGCAGCATCACATCGAGCACGATCAGCTCGTAGTCGCGCTCGAGGGCCAGGTGCAGGCCGTCCGGGCCGGTACGCGCCAGGTCGGCGATAAAACCCGATTCGATCAAACCCTTATGCAGGTAGGCGCCGGTCTTCGGTTCGTCTTCAACAATCAGCAGCCGCATGGCTATCCTCGCACACCCTCAATCCCTCACGCTAAGCTTACCACTCATTTCGCCATATCCATCGGCTAGCTCCTGGTCACCGGGAATTCGGTCATCTTGACCTGGGCCGGCTTGGGGGCCACTTCGATTTCGCGCCAGCCGAGCCCCTTGTTGGGCGCCGCGGGATCCCAGGCCAGCGGCGTGCGCTTTTCCTGGGAACCGGGGGCCGGCAGCGGGAAGATCAGCGACTTCGCGGCATGGTGCGCAATATGCCCGGTCTGGTGGTGGTGCTCCTGGTGGATATGGCCATAGAACACGGCGACATTCGAATACGGCATCAGCAGGTGCAGGACCTTGTCGCCGTCGCGCGTCGCCCAGTCCCATTGGGGCGCCAGGTCGAACAGCGGACGGTGGGTCAGCACGACCAGGCGCGCATCCTTGCGCTGGGTGGCCAGATCCTTGCGCAGCCAGTCGAGCTGTTCCTCGCCGATCCGGGCGCCCGGGTCGGACACATTGTCGAGCGCGATGAAGTGCACGCCCCGATGGTCGAATGCGTAATAGGTGGGACCGAAAAACTCCTTGAACGCCACGCCGCGGTCGAGCGAGGCATCGTGTTCGCCGGGGATGAAACGCACCGTCTTCACGTTCAGGCCGCGTACGATGTCGCGGAATTCCGTCATGCGCTGGCGCCTTTCCTCGGGGTCGTCGGTGACGTTCGTCAGGTCGCCGGTGAAGAACACGAAGTCCGGCGCGGTCGGCAGGGCATTGACGGTGGCGACCGCCTTCTTCAGCGTATTCGCCGCGTCCGGGTTGGCCTCGCCCTTGTAGCCCCAGTGGCAGTCGGACAGCTGCACGAAGTAGAACTCCTCGGCGGCGGCGGCCGCGCTGGCCTCGACGTGGGGGAACAGGCCGGACATGAAGACGGCCCCGCCACCTACCGCGCCGAGGGTAAGGAACTGTCGGCGGTCGACTTTGGTTTCGAACATGAAAAAACTCCTGGTGAATGCATGGGGTCAGGGCTTGGCGGCCATCTTCAAATAGGCGACGAGGTCGGCGCGGTCGCTTGCCGAGGCCACCAGGAAGCCCATCTTTTGCCCGGGGATGAATTTCTCCGGATTGGTCAGCCAGCGATCGAGATCCTTCTCGCCCCACACCACCTTGGACGCTTTGAGCGCGGGCGAATAACTGTAACCGGCCTGGCTGCCGGCCTTGCGGCCGAACACGCCTTTATGCGCCGGGCCCACGCCGTTGTATTCCATGGAATGGCAGGCCGCGCACATGGCCTGGTACAGCTTTTGGCCCTGGACGGCATTGCCCGCCGCCTGGGCATGTCCCGACAAGGCGGCGCCGGTGATAAGGAGAGCGAGAACGTGTTTCATGGCCTGCGCCTTAATTGCGATACAGCGGATTGTCGGCCACGTAGACGCGGACGTTTCTCGCGTTGAATCCCTGCGGCGCGACCACCGACAGGTCGAAATTGTTAATGGTGGGGAATGTGCTGAAATTCCAGGTGAACGATTTGCCGTCCACCACGAAGGTTACGGTATCGCCAGAATCGACATTGACGTAGCGGGTCGCGTCGGTCAGCACCACGCGGCGGGTGGCGCTTTGTTCGGTCGCCACGCTGCCGTAATCCGCCAATGTGCCGGTGAGGCCAATCGCTTGCGCATTCACCGTCATGACCATCGCCACGCCCACCAGGGACAACGCCACATATAATTTCCGACCGAGATTCAACATTTTCTGCTCCTTAAAAAAGTTATTTGAGGTAGGGCTGGCAGCTCCACTGCCACGCCAGCCCATGAAAAACATTTTACGAAAGAGCGGGTGACCGGAAGATGGCCCGGACATTACGTTACGATTACATTTCAAAAAGAGTGCTTGATGCCGCCACCGGCAAAGTTATTCGCGTCGTGCAGGAAGCCGCTGGAGAAGCCGCCGTGGACGCGGTTGTACATGTATCCTGCATACAAATGTGTGCGCTTCGACAGGCTGTAATCGCCCAGCATGGAATAAAACTGGTTGGTGCCGCTGCAGCTCGCGACATTCACGCCGGTGATGCAGGCGCCGATCGAGAAATTGTTCTGCTTGACGAGATAGCCGGCGACAGTGGCGCGAAATTGCGGCAGCAGGTTGTAACTCAATCCGGTGAAATAGAGGTCGAAATGCTTATCGGCCGGATAGGGCGCGAGGTTGATCGCGCCGACCGGATAGCCAAATACATTGGTGGTGGTGGCATCGAGCGCCGGGTTGGAGGGATTGGCGAAGCGGATGCGTTCGTAGCCGCCGCGCAGCCGCCACAAGTCGGTCTTGTAGCTCGCGGCCAGCATGTAGGCGACGGTATTGGCCACCGAGATATCCAGGGCGCCGGTGGTATTCGAATTGGTCGAAAATATCCCGTCCTTGATGCTGGAATACGTTCCCTGGATGGCGAAGCGCGCATTTTCGTAGCCCAGGCTGCCCTGGATCTCCGACTGCGCGCCGGTCAGGCCGCCTTGCGCGCCAAACTTGTACAGCAGGCCGGCCTTGACGCCGTTCGACTGGATTTTGTATTTGATGCTGTTATCGACGCGGTAGTCCTCGGTCGATCCGCCGCCGCCATACGAGCCGGAATAGCCGAACGGTGAAAACGTCGACGACGCTTCCATCGGATCGAAGGCCGCCAGAGTGTCATAGCCGAAGCTGTAATTGCGGCCTATACTCACGCTGCCCCATTCGGACGAGGAGATCCCGACATTCGCTTCGCGGTTGAACAGTTGTCCCGCGAGGGAACTGTCGGCCGAAACCGTGGCCTGTTTTTTCGCGGGATTATTCACCAGCGACAGCACGCCGTTCGAAATGACGCCGCTAAACGGATTGAAGCCGGTTTCCAGCGTCATGAAGGCTTTCAGGCCGCTGCCCATGTCTTCGGTATCCTTGAAGGTCAGGCGCGACGGTGCCAGTCCGCCGTTGAACATGCCGGTATTCGAGTGATCGCCCAAGCGGGTAGCGACGGGACTCATCCCGATGGGGTAGTTGGCATCCTGGCTCAAGGAATGCTGGGAATACCCGATGCCGATGTCGAACACGCCCGATAGTTCGAACGAGGAAGGGCCGGGGGTTTGCGCCGCCACGCTTCTGGCTGCAAACAGGATGGCAAGCGCCAATGGTGTCTTGTGCAATTGAGTCTCCACAGAAGGTTGAATCGCCGGGCGCGGGTGCGCGCGGTCGTTTTGCCTTGTTGCGAAGCTGGAGTATAGAGTTCGCGGTTGACAGTCGAATTGCCGCGAGATTACATTTTCATTACGTTGGCGAGCGGGCCGCCCCAACGCTTGGTTCGGCCGCCGTGAAATGGATGGACAAGGGACCGTGCGCCTGAGCGGCGCAAAAGGGGAGGCCGGCATGCTGCTGGAAGTGCAAACGCTGGCCCCGCGCATTTTTACCAGCCTCGACAGCGCAGCGCTGGCCGTCGAGCAGATCGGCTTTTCATTCAATCAGTTGAAGGCGCAATGAAGGGCGCGCGCCGCGCATGAACGCGCCTTCGCGCCGCGGCTTACTTGGCCGGCGCTGCGTCTTTCGGTGCCGGGCTCGGGGCCGCGGCTTGCTGGGCCGCCGCGTGTTGCTTGGCTTTCTTCTTGCTCATAT
Organism: Telluria sp.; assembly: GCA_035654095.1. Taxonomy (GTDB): domain Bacteria; phylum Pseudomonadota; class Gammaproteobacteria; order Burkholderiales; family Burkholderiaceae_D; genus Telluria_A. The sequence continues at coordinate 1,690 of DASRXO010000393.1, read as the reverse complement.
GATGGCCGATCACACAGCCTGCGGCGGCGCCGGCCACCGCATGATGTCCGGCCACATGGCCGGCGAGCCCGCCGACCACCGCACCCTTGGCGCAGCCGGCATGGGCCATGCCGCTCAAGGACGCCATCGATACGAACAGGGACAGGGCAATCAGTTTCGCTTTCATGGTCAGTTCCCTCCGAATGAATAATCCACCATAGCACTCACTCGGCGGGCGACGGTGCGGGGCCGAACAGCTTTTCTTCGTGCCATAGCGTGACGAACAGCGTCATCACCACCGGCCCGACGAACAGGCCGATCAGGCCCAGCGTCTCGACGCCGCCGAGAATCCCGAGCAGCACCGCGAGGAAGGGCAGCTTGGTGGCGTTGCCGATCATCGTCGGCCGCACGAAATGGTCGGCCACGAACAGCACCGCCATGCCCCAGGCGGCGACGCCGATCGCGGCCACGCTGTGGCCCTGGGCCAGCAGCAGTCCGGCCGCCGTCAGGAAGGCCAGCGGCGCGCCGAACGGGATGATGGCCAGCACGCCGCTGGCCGCGGCCCACAACACCGCCGAGGACAGGCCGGCGATTTCGTAGGCGATCCCCAGCAGCACGCCCTCGGCCAGCCCGACCAGCACCAGCCCGTTGACGGTGGCGGCGATCGCGGTCGGCACTTTGGTGGCGTACAGGTCCCAGCGCTCGGGGCCGACGCAACGGCTGCCGATCGCGTCGAGCTGGTGGACCAGTTGCGGGCCGTCCTTGTAGAAGAAGAACAGGCAGAGGAAGGCGAAGCCGATGTCGATCAGCCTGTGCATCAGTTGCGCGCCGAAGGTGCGCAGCACCTCGCTGGCCGAATGCAGGCGGCCGACCGAGCCGTCCTGCAGCAGGTGTGCGAGGCCGTGCGGCTGGCCGAGCGTGGTCAGCCACCAGTCGTGGATCGCCGGCCCGGCCAGCGGGATCCGCGGCAGCCAGTCCGGCGGCGCGAGGCCGTTGTTGTTGGCGTCGGCCATCAGGCCCGCCAGCGCCGGCGCCTGGTGCGCCAGCTGCCGCACGCCGATCACGAGCGGCGTGACGAACACCAGCGCGCCGGCGATGGTGACCAGCGCCGCCGCCAGGATCGGCCGCTTGCCGCTGCTGCGCAGGGCGCGCGCATACAGCGGCCAGGTCGCGATGCAGATGATCGCGGCCCATACCAGCGGCAAGATAAAGCGCTGGGTCACGAGGGCGGCGGCGATAATGATCACCAGGGAAAAACCGGCACTCAACATGCCGCGCTGCGATTCGTTCATCGAAGACCTCCGTTAGCGTGGCGCATAGGGTAACACTTGGGCCAATGTGTCGGGAAACTTTACATAAATGTCAAGCCGCGCGCACGCCGCCAAGCTAAGCGCTTGATAACGTTACCAAATGTTTTGATGGCATGATTAGTGCATGTAACACATTCACAGAGCTTCACGATGCCCCGTGGAACTAGTTTTGTTCCATCGAGGTCATCCACATGCAAAATCCGTCCAGGAATTCCCGCACCACGTCCCCTTCGAATCGCTCCCACCTTGTGCTGGTCCTTGCGCTCGCCGCCGCCGCGGCAATGGGTGCCGCCGCCCCGGCGTCGGCCGGTCCCATCCTGGCGCCCGATTTGGCCAGCTTCGCCGTCCTTGGCGCCAGTGGCGTGACCAACGTCCCCACCAGCACGATCGGCGGCAACCTG
>DASRXO010000392.1:0-3891 GCA_035654095.1 Telluria sp. | reverse complement strand
AACGACACGCTGGAAGGCGATGGCGGCAACGATACGATCGACGGCGGCGCCGGCATCGATACCGCCGTCTTCCACGGCAATTTCTCGACCTACACCTTCGCTGAAGCCGGCGGCGGCAAGCTGACGGTCACCGGCGCCGACGGCAGCGACACCCTGACCTCGATCGAAGTGCTGACATTCGCCGACCAGAGCGTGCTGCGTTCGCAGGTCGGCGACACCGTGCCGCCTGCGGCGCCGACCCTGAGCGTGCGCGAAAACGCGGCCGGCTATGTGCAGGGCAATACGCCCGTGGTCAGCGGCAACGCCGAAGCCAATGCGACGGTCAAGGTCTACAACGGCAATACCGTGATCGGCAGCGCGCAAGCCGACGCGAACGGCGCATGGAGCCTGACCGTCAGCGCCTTCGCCGACGGCCTGAACTACCTGATCTACGCGAAGGCGACCGACAGCGCGGGCAACACCTCGGCAGCCAGCGCGAACCTCAGCTTCAACGTCGACGCCCACGCGCCGGCGGCGCCGACGGCGGTGGCCAGCAATACCGGCGGCAACCAGCCCGTGTTCAACGGCATCGCGGACGCCGGAACCACGATCCACCTGTTCAACGGCAGCCTGGAGATCGCGCAGGCGGCGGTAGGCGCGGGCGGCACCTGGAGCATCGCCTCGAAGCCGCTGCCGAACGGCAGCTACGATGTGCGGGTGACGTCCACCGACCAGGCCGACAACGGCACCGATGCCGCCGCGCACCTGACATTCACCATCGCGAGCGCATTGAACCGGACCGGGACCGGCGCCAACGACACCCTGTCCGGCACCTCGGGCAACAACGCGATCGACGGTTTGGGCGGCACCGACACCGTGGTCTACGGCGGCGCGCGCAGCAACTTCACGGTGACCAGGGAAGTGCTGGGCGTGTCGGTCAACGACAAGACCGGCGCCAGCGGGCTCGACGCGTTGATCAACGTCGAGCGCATCAAATTCGACGACGTGTCGCTGGGGCTCGACATCAACGGCGCGGGCGGCCAGGCCTACCGGCTGTACCAGGCCGTTTTCGACCGCCCGCCCGACCTTACCGGCCTCGGTTTCTGGATGAAGGCGATGGATGGTGGCGCCACGCTGAGCCAGGCCGCGGCCGGCTTCATGGGCAGCCCCGAATTCGCCGCGCTGTACGGTGCGAACCCGACCGACGCCGCCTTCGTCACGCAGTTGTACGCGAACGTGCTGCACCGTGCGCCCGAACAGGCCGGCTTCGATTTTTGGGTGCATTCGCTGGCGGTCGGCCAGCCGCGTGCCGACGTGCTCGGCGCGTTCAGCGAAAGCGCGGAAAACCAGGCGCAGGTGATCGGCAGCATCCAGAACGGTTTCGCTTTCATTCCCTACGCCTGAGGCATAATGGGGTTTTCCGTCCCCGAGTGCTGCCGTGAGTAATGAAGACCGTTTCATCGATATCGAAATCAAGCTGGCCCATCAGGAAGACCTGGTGGAATCGCTGAACCAGATGGTCTACCAGCAAAGCCGCCGCATCGACCAGCTCGAAGCGATGGTGAGCCAGCTCGCCGAGCACATCCGCAACAACGCCCAATCGGGACCGAACCCGGTCAACGAGAAGCCGCCGCATTACTGACATGTCGCTGTTCTGAATAGGAGAGCGAATCCGCTTGTGCGCGGTTAGCGGATTTGCTAACCTTCCACATGGCGTATCAGCTTGAATATTTCAACGAGTGGGTCTTGGTCGAGATCGAGTCGTGGCCTGTGGACGTACTGGCTGACTACGCGCGGCTGGCTGAGCTCTTGCGTGACCATGGACCCAATCTTCGGTTACCTCATTCGCGTGCATTCGGTGATGGCCTCTTCGAACTGAGGCCGCATGGACGTTCTGGGCAAGGAAGAGCCATTATTGTTTCGTCGTTGAAAAACGAGTGGTCGTTTTGCATGCATTTATCAAGAAGTCGCAGCAGACGCCGGCCAAGGAGTTGAAAGTTGCGCGCAAGCGTCTGAAGGAGGTTCAGCATGGCTGATGCGAAATTCAAGCCCGTCCCACATCATCACGATGACTTTCTCGCAAAGGCGAGGCGGCGTCCCGGATTTGAGGACGCCTATCAAAGTCTTGAATTGGAGTACGCGCTGGCGAACGAGATGCTGAAAGCACGCGCCAAGGCAGGGCTTACGCAAGATGCAGTGGCCGAACGCATGGGCACTACGAAGAGCGCGATTTCGCGGCTCGAGTCGGCTGGGAGGCACACGCCTTCGATTGCGTCGCTGAAAAAATACGCATCTGCAGTTGGTTGTGAGCTACAAGTGAGATTCATTCGTCGCAAGATCACGTGAGTCTCTTGCCCGATATCCGGCCGGCACGCTACTTGGCCGCCAAGTGCATCCCGAGCCGCTTGCCGAGGCACAGCAAGGTCAGTGTCGGCGGCAGGCCCCACGGCTGCGGAATGACGGACGCATCGCAGACGTACAAGCCGGGCGTCGACGTTTGCAGCTCGCTGTCGACACGCTCGCCGATGCGCACGCTGCCGCCAGGATGCGCGGCGAAATGCCAGCTCTTGAAAATGTGACGGGCGTCGGCGCGCGCCAGGATGTCCTTGGCGATGCCGATGCCATGCTTGAACTTCGCGCGGTCGGCGCGCTGCAGGGATTTGTCGACCCAGCGCGGACCGACGCCGCCGCCAATCTCGTCGCGGATCTTGACCATGATGCTCAGCGTGCGGCGATGCACGAACAGGCGGTCGAAGCGGCCGACCTGCGCGGCAAAGGCCTGGTACATCGGCCCCGGCAGCGTCAGGTCGGCCAGGTAGACGCCGTCGGCCTGGAAGCTGGCGCCGGCCGCCATCGGCACTTCGGCGCCGCCGTCGAGGTCGTCCACGCTGCCCATCACCGCCACCACCGGATCGCTGAAGAACGGCGACGAGCGCGGCCCCAGGCCGGAACGATGCAGCAGGCGCGGACTGCCGATGCCGCCCGCGGCCAGCACGACCAGCGGCGCCGTCACCGTGCGCAGCGTGCCTCCCACCATGACTTCGACGCCGGCCGCGCGTCCGTGGTCGAGGATGACCCGCATCACGCGCGCCTGGCCGGCCAGTTGCGCGCCGTGGCGGCAGGCCTCGTCGATGAGATCGCGCGCCGTCCACTTGGCGCCGAACGGACAGCCGTAGACGCAGCGCCAGCAGCCGCTGCGGCAGGTCTGGGGGCGGATCATCTTGTCGAGCTTGCGCCAATCGAGCGACAGCGCGTGCGCCGCTTCCATGATCCGGGTGGCCATCGGACCGATCAGGCGGTCGGGCAGGGGCGCCATCGGCAGTTCCGCGCGCAGCGCTTCCAGTTCGGCGCCGAGGTCGATGCCGTGAGCGGCGAACAGGGCAGCGGGCGGCGGCGCGGCGGTGGCGAAGTTGATGGTCGAACTGCCGCCCGCGGTGATGCCGCGCACCAGCAGCGAGGCATCGCGATGGAAGAACGCGCCCTTGCCGGGCACCGCGGCGATCGATGCCATCTGCGCCAGGGTGCCTGCGACGGGTGCGCCGCTGCCTTCCTCGAGCAGCAGCACGCGCGATCCGCGCCGCGCCAATTCGCGCGCCACGCTCGCGCCACCGGGGCCGCTGCCGACCACGATGGCGTCATAGGACGGCTGGAAGATGGGGAGCATGCCGGGTAAAGGACTGGATTCCATAGTGAGCGACGATGCTACCACGTCGTCCCCGGCGGTCGGCAGGACCCGCGCTTTTATCTGTAGACTTGCGCCCCGCAGTCTCATGAGCATGTGCGTCCATGCCGGTATCCCGGAACCTTAATCGAGAGGGGTCTAGTGAATAAACGGAGCGGCAAGTTCATTGTTGCATGATGCTTACGCTGGCGTGCGCGGCGCATGCTGAAAATGTTGGCGTGTGCATGCCA
>DASRXO010000391.1:0-4300 GCA_035654095.1 Telluria sp. | reverse complement strand
AAGTTCCATTTGGTGCCGGCCGCCTTCAGCACTTCGCTGGTGTCGATGCCGATCTTGTGGAAGATGATGGAGAGCTCGTTCATCAGCGCGATGTTCAGGTCGCGCTGGGTGTTCTCGATCACCTTGCAGGCCTCGGCCGCCTTGATGCTCGAGCAGCGGTGCACGCCCGGCTTGACGATGGACTCGTACATCGCGGCCACCTTGTCCAGCGTGGCCGGGGTGTCGCCGGCCACCACCTTGCAGATGGTGGTCAAAGTGTGTTCCTTGTCGCCCGGATTGATGCGCTCGGGCGAATAGCCGACGAAGAAGTCTTCCTTCCAGCGCAGGCCGGACGCCTGCTCCAGCACCGGCACGCAGATTTCCTCGGTCGCGCCCGGATACACGGTCGACTCGTAGACCACGATCGCGCCCTTCTTCAGGTTGGCGCCGGCGCTGCGGCTGGCGCCGATCAGCGGCGTGAAATCGGGATTGTGGGCGATGTCGACCGGGGTCGGCACCGCGACCACGATGATGTCGGCTTCGCGCAGGTCGGCCGGGTCGGCGGTGTAGTAAGCATACTGGGCGGCGGCGACTTCCTCGTCCGTCAGCTCGCGCGAGGGATCGGCGCCGCGCCGGCAGGCTTCGACCTTGCTGGCCGAGATATCGAAACCGATGGTGCGGCCGAGCTTGCCGAATTCCACCACCAGAGGCAGGCCCACGTAACCGAGGCCGATCACTGCGATTGTCGTCATGTTGTTTTCCCGTGTAGCGCTGCGCTAGCGGCGCGCAGCTTCCTTGATGAACAGCCAGATGAAGGCCATGTCCTCGATAAAGTAACGCCTGAACATCCGGCGCGGTTCCTGCAAAAATCGGTAAAACCATTCAAGTCCGGTCTTCTGCATCCAGACCGGCGCGCGCTTGACGCGCCCGATCGCGACGTCGAAGGTGCCGCCCACGCCCATCGCGAACGGGATCTTCATCTCGGCCTGGTAGCGGCCCAGGAACTGCTCTTTTTTCGGCGAGCTGATCGCCACGAACAGCAAGTCGGCGCGGCTGTCGCGGATCTGCTCGACCACCTGCGCTTCCTCTTGCTCGCCGTTCCAGTAGCCGTTGCGGCAGCCGGCGATCACCAGCTTCGGGTACTTGCGCTGGTAGGTGTCGCGCACCGCGCTGACCACTTCCTCGCGCGCGCCGAGCAGGAACACGCGCCAGCCCTTGTCGCCGGCGCGCCGCATCAGCGCTTCGAACAGGTCGACGCCGGCGACCCTTTCCTTGAGCGGCTTGCCGAGCAGGCGCGAGGCCCACACCACCGGCATCCCGTCCACATTGACCAGCGCGCAGTCGTTGATGATGCGGCGCAGTTCCTCGTCGCGGCTGGCCTTGACCAGCTTGTCGACGTTCACCACCACGTGCTGGTGCGGCTGGCCGGACTGGATGAAGCCCTCCACCTTGCCCAAGGTCTCCTCCATCGACAGGTTGTCGATCTCGCAGCCCATCAGGGTGACGCGGGCAGTCATCCCAGTTCCCTGGCGAGGATCGCGACGATGCGCTCGGCGGCCTTGCCGTCCCACAGGTGCGGGCGCTTGCCCTGCTTGCCTTCGCCGCGCAGCACCTTGCGCGCCTCGCCGATGATCTTGGCCGGGTCGGTGCCGGCCAGCACGTTCGAGCCCTCTTCGACCGTCACCGGACGCTCGGTGTTTTCGCGGATCGTCACGCAAGGCACGCCGAGCGCGGTAGTTTCCTCCTGCAGGCCGCCGCTGTCGGTGAGCACCACCGCCGCATCTTTCCACAGATTCAGGAAGGCCATGTAGGCTTGCGGCCCGGCCAGCGTGATGTTGGGGCCGAGGTCGATGCCGAATTTTTCGATGTTGCCGCGGGTGCGAGGGTGGACCGGGAAGATCAGCGGCAAGTCGGCCGCGATCTCCTTGAGCGCGCCGGCGATCCGGGCGAACATCTCGGGCTCGTCCACGTTGCTGGGGCGGTGCAGGGTGACCACGCCGTAGCGCCCGCCGTTCTCGGTGCGCGCAGCCTTGAAGGCGCTGGTTTCGAAGCCGGCGGTGTCGGCGCGGCTCAGCTTGTCGGCCTGGAACAGCACGTTGTCGACCATCACGTGGCCGACGTAATGGATGGCGGCATCGGGCTTGCCTTCGCGCTTCAGGTGGTCGACGGCGCTCGGCTCGGTCACGAAGAACCAGTCGGAGATGCTGTCGGTGACGAGGCGGTTGATTTCTTCCGGCATCGTCATATCGCCGCTGCGCAGGCCGGCTTCGACGTGGGCCACCGGAATGTTGAGCTTCTTGGCGACGATCGAGCAGGCCAGCGTCGAGTTGACGTCGCCCACCACCAGCACCGCGGCCGGCCGCTCGGCCACGCACAGGTCTTCGAAGCCGATCATGATCTTGGCGGTCTGCTGGGCATGGCTGCCGCCGCCCGCGGCCATGAACACGTCGGGCTGGGGAATGCCGAGTTCTTCGAAGAACACCTCATTCATGTCGCGGTCGTAGTGCTGGCCGGTGTGGATGATTTTGAAGGACAACGCCTGCTGTGCCTGGAGGGCACGCACGATAGGGGCGATCTTCATGAAATTGGGCCGGGCGCCCGCAACCAGATAAATTAGCATCGTAAACCTTCAAAAATCAGCGTTTGTTAAAAAAACGTTATTGTAAACCGGCACTCGACCGGGACGGCGCTCGAAAGTGTTGTTATTTTGAGCACATCACAGGATTGTTTGGCCTCGTAGCTGCGTGAGTACCAGCCCAGGGGCGGGTCCTCGCTGCCGCGCACCAGCTCCACAGCCAGGCCCTTGCCGCTGGCTTGCAGCTGCATCTCGAATTTTTTGCCGCGCACGCGCAGGCCGGTGCTGCTCAGGGCCAGCTCCAGGCCGGGCGCGAAATGCCAGAACTGTTCGAGCTTGTGGGGCTTGGCCGCGGCCACCTCGTCGGTGACCACCAGGGTCGCGCTGGCCGCGTCGAAGCGCACCGAGCGCAGGTGGCGCAGCGGATCGGGCAGGCGCAGGTAGCCGTCGTGCGAGCCGCGGAAATCGAAGTCGCCCGGCGCGCGCGGCATGCGCTCGATCGCCGCCGCGGCCTTGCGCAGCCACATGAAGCGGCCGCCGCCGACCGACTGGTCGAGCCCGTCCACGCGCAGCGTGTTGTGCGCCGAGGTGCCGCGGAAATAGTCGCGCCACTTCTGGTCTTGCCAGTACGAATAGGTGCCGGGATCGACCAGGCATTCCTCGCCGGCGACCGCGAGGGTCAGCGCCAGCGCGTCGGCATGGCCGTGGGCCGCGATGCCGAGGTAGCCGAGCGGGCCGCAATCGACCATGCCCTTGATTTCGCGCGGCGTGCCGAAGTCCGCGCCAAACAACAGGTAGCCGCCGTCGGGGAAGGCCCAGCCGGTGTCGGGCTCCAGCGCGCGCACCTCGGGACGCGGACCGGGCAGCGCGTGCAGCAGCCAGCGCACGCCCGGATGGGCGCTGGCGCGGCCGGCCAGCACGGCGTCGCCCAGCGCCAGCAATTGGGCCGCGCGGTCCGCGCCGCGCGCGTCGAGGCGGAACACGATGCCGTCGTCGGCGTCGCCCACCATCGGCAGGTGGCCGTCCACGTCGCGCACCGACCGCAAGAAGCGCAGGGCGCGCTGCACGCTGTCCCAGTAGGCGCGCGAGAACGGGCTGCCGCACGCCTGGCCCACCAGCCCGGCCACGCACAGGAATTCGGTGCTGAACACGTGATAGGCGAATGCTTGCTCGCGGTTCACGCCGTCGCGCGAGAACTGGGCGATGGCCTGGTGTTCGAGTTCGGCGCGGGCCTGCGCGATCCAGCGGCCCGAGCCGCGCCAGCACGGCCAGGTCGAGGCGCCCACGTAGAGACCGGCCAGCTCGCCGATCAAATGGTTGTTAGCCGAGGAGTGGCGCGACAAATGGCGTTCGATGCAGCGGCAATGGGCGTGGATGCTGTCCAGCCAGTCGGCCCGCAGGCGCGCCCCGTCTTCGGTCGCGAACAGGGTGCTGTGCTCCCCGCCGAGCAACTGCCAGACCAGGCTCCAGTTGATCAGGCGAATGCCCATTTCGAGCGAGCTGGTCCAGTTGGGACCGCGCATCGGCGGGCACTGCTCGAGCCAGCCGCGCAACTGGGCCGCCAGCGCCTCGGCGTAGATGGTATCGCCGCTGACGGCGAAGGCTTGCGCCAGCCGCACCAGTTGCAAATGGCGGTTCAGCTCCCACACGTGCTTGATGTCGCCGACCAGCTGGCGGTCGGTGATCGCGATGTCGCCGGCGAAACCGGAGGGGCCGAGGATGCCGCTGTCGGGGTCGCGGTTCCAT
>DASRXO010000390.1:0-3237 GCA_035654095.1 Telluria sp. | reverse complement strand
GAGCTGGGTAATCAGGCGCTTGGCGGCGATGATGTCGGGGTGCTCTTCGGTGTACTGCATGCGCAGGTTGTCGAGATTCTTGTTGATGGTCGAGATGCGCGCATCGAGCTCGGGATTGAGGATGGCGGTGGGGCGCTGCTCGAGGTTGAGGACCGGCTCGTCGCCGCTGACCTGGGCCTTGATCGCGCTGCGCGCCTGTTCCGCCTCCATCAGCTCGAGCCTGGCGTTGTTGAGCTGGTCGGCGGCAATCGCCAGCTGGGCGCCGTAGTCGACGCCCTGGCGCGGCAGCAGGCTGCTGTTGCGCAGCTTGAATTCCTTGACCATGTTCTCGGCCGCGATCAGACGGTCTTCATAGCTCTTGATCTGCTCGTCGATGAACTGGACGGCTTTTTGGGAATCGCCTTTCTTGCCCTTGAAGCTGCCTTCGACAAAGATCGTGAGCAAGGACTGCACCACATCGCGCACCAGCTTGGCGTTGCGGTTGTTGTAGCTGATGGTGTAGATATCGTAGGTGCTGGTGCCGCTGATCTTGATTTTCGACATCAGCTCGTCGACCAGGATTTCATGGTCGCGCGGGGTGGTGGCGCGCACGTCGAGGTCGACCATGCGCATGACGCGCTCGACATTGGGACGGCTGAGCAGGGTGCGGCTCATGATCGACACTTGCTGTTCGACGTTCGGCAAGGTCGTCATGCCCGACATCAGCGGCTTGAGGATGCTCTGGGTATCGACGAACACCCGCGCCGTGGTCTGGAAATCGTCCGGCATGCTGAACACCTTGGTCCAGCCGGCGATCGCGACGAGCCACATGACGGCGACCGCGGACCAGCGATATTTCCAGATGCCCTTGACGCTGGACAGCAGCTGGCTGATGAGGTCCTCCATGTTCTGCCGGTCTCCGTAAGTCGTGCTGCGATCGAAAGCGCTAGGGCTCGCTTCCTTGCCTCTACTGATTATATGGCTGCAAAAACAGTGAAATTTCGCTACCTTGGATGCTGTTGATTCCTGTCAAAAGTTGCCCTGGGCACGCCGTCCGGCATGACGCCGGACGGCGCGTGCACCCCCACGGCGCAATCACTTGCGGCGGCGGCTCAGGGCCGTCATGCCCAGCAGGCCGATACCGAAGATCGCCAGCGTGCCCGGCTCGGGCAAAGCCTGGGCCTGGAGCGCGTTGGCCAGAGTGTTGTGCTGGATCGTGATCTGGTAGGTGTCGGTGGTGTTGAGCAGCGGCGTGGTCGCGCTGAACGCCAGGGTGCCGGGGTTGTAGGTGGTGGTGCCCGGCATGCCGTCGGTGCGGCTGACATTGCTCAGCGCGTTCAACTCGGTCGGCTGGTAGGAGAACACCGTCAGGCCGGTGCTGATGTCGATGATGTTGATGCTCCACGACAGGCGGGCGTTGGCGTTGGTGGTCGCGGTCGAGCCGGCCGCCACGTAAGCCTGGGTGAACGCGGTGCCGTCGAAGGCGACGGTCATGGTGTCGCCGACGCCGAGCGTGAAGTTGAAGGTGGTCGAGGTGCCGACGTCCGAATTGCCCGACGCCATGCCGTTCATCGCGAGCGACGCGTCGGCGCGGGTCTGGGCCAGCGCGCCGGCCGGCGCCATGCCGATGGTGATCGAGCTGCCGGTCAGGTTCTGGTCGGCGTAACCGAAGGTGCCGGGCACCGGCGGCGGCCCGGCGAAGGGCGTGAAATTGTTCTCCGGCCGGGCCGGGCTGGGGGCGCCGACGGTTTGATGCGGCACGTCAGGATTGATCCCGCTCAAGATTCCGAACGATTGCACGCCGTTGGCGAACACGCCATTCAGCTGGCCGGTCGCATGGGCATCGTTGGTGCCGGTCAGCAGTCCGAAATCGGTGACGTTGAAGGCAGTCCCGCTCGAGTGGAGCAGGCGGAAATTATCGATCACGAGAATGGACTGGGCAAAGGAATCGGCGCGCGCACTGCCCATCGACGCGAGCGCGAGACTGAGTGCCGCAGCGCCCAGCAGCATGGTTTTTCGTACAAGTTTCATGGCGAATCTCCTGTGGGGATGAAAGTGCTTCGGCGACAGCTCGCGCCACCTTGACGGCTAACTCAGCAGCTTCCGTGCCACGCCGTTTTCTTCCGCTATTTCAAACACTTGCGTGATCGTTGGCGCCGTGCGGCGGCGCTGGTGGCCTGCCGTGCAAAGTTCTCCGACGCCGGTTTCTTTCCACGGGAAAAAAACCTCCGGGCACGGGAACTTCCTTACGCATGACCTTGTCTGACTAGAACTCAACTTTTCGTTCGCGCCGGCAATCGGTGCGGCGGTCACCTGGAGGACGACAATCATGCTTCAAGAAGAACAGCCTATTGCCACGTTCGAGGCCCCCACCGGCTTGCGCGACCTGTGTATTGGTGAGCGTGGCACCGATTCGAATCTTGACCATCCGCTCGATGTCCAAATTTTTCACATACGCATGGCCAACTCCGCCGGGCGGCGCGAGGCGGCCAGTCTGTTGATCCGCAAGATGTATGGCTGGCGCGGCTACGCCTTCGAACCCACCGCGCATCACGAAGCCAACAAGATCACGCTGTATGCCGAGACCGGCGGCGTGGTGGTGGGCACCATGAGCCTGTGCCTGGACCGCGACACCAGTTTGCCGGCCGATGAAAATTTTCGCGACAAGCTGGACCAATTGCGGACCCGGGGCCGGCGCCTGTGCGAGCCCTCGCGGCTGGCGATCGACAAGGGCGTGACCAAGCGCGTGTTCGCCTCGCTGATCCACATCTCCTATATTTATGCCCACAACATCCATGGTTTTAGCGACTACGTGATCGAGGTCAACCCGCGCCATGTGATGTTCTACAAGCGCATGCTGGGCTTCCGCGATTTCGGCGCCGAGCGGCCGTGCACGCGGGTGGGCGCGCCGGCGGTGCTGCTGCGCCTCGAGCTCGGTTACATGGGCGAGCAGATCCGCCAATGGGGCGGCCTGATGGAGCAGCACGGCGAGGAGCGCTCCTTCTATCCGTATTTCTTTCCGATCTGGGACGAGCCGGGCATCACCGCGCGGCTGGTCGCCGGGCGCAGCTAGGGCGGCCCCATGACGACCCTCGAACAAAACGCGGCCGAGCAGCAGGGCAATCGCGCATCGACGACCGAACGCCGCTCGCTGCTGCTGCGCGCGCTGCGCGACGTGGCGGGATTCGAGCAGGTGCGCGACGATCCCCTCACCTTGGACTGCTATGCCCGCAGCACCTCGGCGCGCAGCACGGCGCC
>DASRXO010000389.1:0-2787 GCA_035654095.1 Telluria sp. | reverse complement strand
TCGGCCGCAGCGAAAACGCCGTACGAATTCAAATTCTCACAGCGCTCATTAGCTACTTGTTGGTCGTGCTGTACAAGCAGCGGCATGCGCTATCAGCAAGCCTGTGGGAATGTCTGTGCGTCATCAGCGCTACCCTATTTGAACGCATCGAGACAAAAGAAGCTCGTGCGCGAAGATGGCGACGAAACGAAGAGGCTAGGACTTTGGCGGAAATGCAACCATGCCTCTTCTGATCCCGATGTCAATAAAATTATTCCGGACACTAGTGCGCGTAGGCGGGAACCCATACTCAGCATGGATTCCCGCTTTCGCGGGAATGACGGGTTATCCGGCGAATGGTGAAGAACCTTACGCTAGCTGGCGCGCGCGCACCTGGTTGCGCCCGCCGTGCTTGGCCTGGTACATGAGTTCGTCGGCGGCGCCGACCAGCGCGCGCTGGCTGGGCGTCTGCCCCGGCGCGCCGCAATCGACGGTGACCACGCCGAAGCTGGCGGTGGCCGCGATCGGCGCACCGTCCTGCACCTGGGTGGGCGCCGCTGCGAAGCCGCGGCGCAGGCGCTCGGCCAGTTCCTGGCCGCCGTGCAGCGGCGTGTCGGGCAGCACCAGCATGAATTCCTCGCCGCCGTAGCGCACCACGGTATCGACCCCGTCGCGGGTGGACTGGCGCAGCAAGTCGGCAAATGCACACAGCACGGCGTCGCCCGCGTGGTGGCCGCGGCTGTCGTTGATCGACTTGAAGCGGTCGATGTCGCACATGATCAGCGTCAGGCTCCCGGCCGAGCGCTGGGCGCGCGCGATCTCGGCGTCGAGCAGGGTATCGTCCAGGTGGCGCCGGTTGTAGCACCCCGTCAGGTGGTCGCGCACCGACAGCTTGGTCAGGATCTGGCGGACGCTGAACTGTTCGCGCTGCAGCCGCTCGTGGCGGCGCGCGGCGACGCTGCCGAACAGGTTGACCAGCACCAGCAGCAGCGTCATCGTCAACAACTCGCCGTGCGCCGCATACCCGACCCCAAATGCCAGCAGCAGGAAGGCCGCGCTCGCGGCCAGCGCCACCCCCATCGCATACAGCAGGCGGTTGGGGATGAAAATATAAACGATGATGAGCATGATCGCCATCGACATCCCATGCATGATGATCTCGTGCGGGCGGTGCGCGACGATCAGCAGGAAGGTCGCCATGCCGAACACTTCCAGCGCGGTGGCCGCCAGGCGCGCCATGGCGACCGAGCCGGCCTTGCGGTGCGACAGCCAGATGCCGGCCACCGCCGCCACCGCCACCAGGAGCCGCGCCAGCAGCAGCATCTGCGCGTCGTGCCCATAGCCGAGCAGGACCACGTCGGACAGCGCAAACAGCGCGCAAAAGCTCACGCAGAGCAGCAGCGCGCGCCGCAGATCGCGCAAGATATCGGCCAGATGGTGTTGCAGGAAGCTCGCCTCGGTCCGGCGGCAGGCAAATTCGCAGCTCAGCGATCCGATACCGGCTCGGGCGACAGACTCTGTGGTGGCGTTCATGTCCGGATCGCGCGCCGAAGGGCCGGGATCGCTCTGAATTAAACCAATACTGTAGCGCTGAATTTGCCTTGTGTAAAGATTCCAACAGGAAATATTGAAGACCTCAGCACCCCACGCGTGCGCGCAGCGATTCCAGCAGCGCCCAGCCGGCCGGCCACTCGCCCAGGCCGCTGGCGCCGTTCAAATGGCCGCGCGGCCCGGCCTGGTGCACATGGCTACCCCAGGCGCGTGCGCAGTCGCGCGTATGATCCGCGCTCGCGTAAGGATCGTCCGAGCTGGCGACGATCAGGCTGGGGAAGGCGAACCGGCGTGCCGGCAGCGGTGCGAAACCGTGCGCGGTCGGCGGGAAGGCGGGACCGGCCGGATCGGGCACCGCCACCAGCAGCGCCGCGCTGCCGGTCGCCTCGACCCAGGCGCTGCATGCGGGATTGTCCCAGTCGTCCACAGCCAGGCGTTCGAAGCCTGGGTCGCGCCGCTGCCACAAGGTTTGCCAATGGCTTTCGCCGGAGTTGTTGATGCCGGGGACGATCAGTACGGGGCTGTGCATGGTGGCTGAAAACGGAGTGATTGACGACGCCTAGTATGCCCACTATGTCGCCTGCGCGCGCATCGACGCACGCCTGGTCGGGCACGGTCACGACCTCGATCATCCTCGCGAGCTACCCGCCCAAGGCGCTGCCGCTTGCCACCGACGGCTGGGACGCCAGGCGCGCGATGGGAATCGTGGTCCGCGCCCGCAGCTGGCCGCAGCCGCCATCCACCTCCTGGCCGGCCGAATCGCGCAGCTTGGTCAGCACGCCGCGCCGGTGCAAGTCGGCGGCGATGGCGCGCGCCTTGTCCCAGCTGGGCCGCTTGAAGGCCAGGTCGGGAATCGTGTTGTAGGGGATCATGTTCAGCACCGCGTACTTGCCCTTCAACAGATCGACGATGCCGTCGAGCTCGTCGTGGCCGTCGTTGACGCCGTCCAGCAAGGTCCACTGGTACTGCACCGGATAACCGGTGGCGCGGCCGTACTGCTCGCCGAGGTCCACCAGTTCGCGCGGACTCAAACGCGGCGCGCGCGGCAGCAGCCGTTCGCGCAAGGCGGGCTTGGTGGTATGCAGCGACAAGGCCAGCGCCGGCTTGACCCGCCCCGCCGGCAAGCGTTCGAACACGCGGCGGTCGCCGACGGTCGAGAACACCAGGTTCTTGTGCGCGATATTGCCTTCGACGCCCAGCAGCTCGATCGCTTCGAGCACGTTGTCGAGATTGTGGGCCGGTTCGCCCATGCCCATG
>DASRXO010000388.1:0-4801 GCA_035654095.1 Telluria sp. | reverse complement strand
GGTCACGCTGCCGAACGCCTAATCCTGAAACCGGGGACATTGAAACCGGGGTCGGTGCCGACATTCGGACACGAGCTCAACAGGCGCGCCTGTTGAGCTCGTGTCCGAATGTCGGCACTGACCCCGGTTTCAATGTCCCCGGTTTCCTAGATGCGGATCCAGGTGGTTTTCAGCTCCGTGTACTTGTCGAAGGCGTGCAGCGATTTGTCGCGCCCGTTGCCGGACTGTTTGTAGCCGCCGAACGGCACCGTGATGTCGTCGCCGTCGTACTGGTTGACGTGCACCGTCCCCGCCCGCAAGGCGCGCGCGGTCTGGATCGCCTTGCTCAGGTCGGCCGTCCACACCGCCGCCTGCAAGCCGTACGGCGACCCGTTCGCCTGCCGCACCGCGTCCTGCACATCGGTGAAACCGAGCACCGACAGCACCGGCCCGAAAATCTCTTCGCGCGCGATCCGCATCGTGGCGTCGACCTGGTCGAACAGCGTCGGCTCGACATAGAACCCGCCGCTGCTGCCACGCGCCGCCACGCCGCCCGCCAGCAGCCGCGCGCCTTCCGCCTTGCCGGCGTCGATATACCCCATCACCGTCGTCATCTGCACCGCATCGACGATCGCGCCCATCACCGTGTCCTGGTCGAGCGGATCGCCGGGCTGGAAGCGCGGCAGCATCGCCATCGCCTTGTCGAGGAAGGCGTCCTTGATCGACGCTTCGACGAACAGCCGCGAGGGCGCGTTGCAGCTCTCGCCCTGGTTGAAATAGATCGCGCCGATCGCCGCACCGACCGCCGCGTCGAGGTCGGGACAATCGGCGCACACGATGTTGGCCGACTTGCCGCCCAACTCGGTCCAGGCGCGCTTGAGGTTCGATTGCCCGGCCATCTGCAAGATCTGCTTGCCGACCCGGGTCGAGCCGGTGAAGCCGATGCAATCGACATCCATGTGCAGCGCCAGCGCCGCGCCGGCCTCGTTGCCGTAGCCGGGCACCACGTTGAACACGCCGGCCGGCAGCCCCGCTTCGAGCGCGATCTCGGCCAGTCGCAACGCGCTCAACGGCGACTTCTCGGACGGCTTGAGCACTACGCTGTTGCCCGCCGCGAGCGCCGGCGCGATCTTCCACGCGGCCATGATCAGCGGATAATTCCAGGGCACGATGGCGCCCACCACGCCCACCGGCTCGCGCGTGATCAGCGCCAGGCTGTCGTCGGCGGTCGGCGCGATCTGGTCGTAGACCTTGTCGATCGCCTCGCCGTACCAGCGGATGCAGTTGGCGGCGGACGGCACGTCCACGCTCAGGCTGTACTTGATGGGCTTGCCCATGTCCAGCGTTTCGAGCAGCGCCAGCTCGTCCTTGTGGGCGAGGATCAGGTCGGCGAATTTGATCAGGGTGCGCTTGCGCGCGGCCGGCGGCTTGCCGGCCCAGCGCCGGTCTGCGAAGGCGGCGCGCGCCGCCGCCACCGCCGCATCGACGTCCGCGCCGTCGCAGCGCGCGACCATGCCCAGGCTGCGGCCGTCGATCGGCGAGCGGTCTTCGAACTGGCGGCCGGCTGCGGCCCACACCCGTTCGCCGCCGATGACGGCGCGGCCGTCGATGGCCAGCGCGGCGGCGCGCTCATGCCAGCTTGTCGTTGTCATCCCGGACTCCCGCTCTGAAAGATCCCAGTCTACCCGAAGTGGCCTCGCTGGAGCGCCACGTGCGCAACGTACCCTCAGCCATTCTCCCGCAGGCACCACGCCGTGCTTCACACAATCCGCCGTTTCCAGCCATTACAAGCTCTCGTTCGCAGCGGCGTCGACCGGGACCGGGAACAGTTCCAGGCGCCCAGGCGGGCGGTTGTTGGTCAGGCCTTGGCGGCGGCCGCCACCTGCGCCATGCGCCGCCGCTCGGCGCGCGCCATCAGCAAGCTGGATACGATCACGCCGATGCTCACCACCAGGATCGTCAGGGTCGCGACCGCGTTCACGCGCGGGTCGAGGCCCAGGCGCGCGCGCGAGAAGATCACGATCGGCATGGTCGAGGAGCCGGGGCCGGACAGGAAGGCCGACAGCACCACGTCGTCCAGCGACAGCGTGAACGTGAGCAGCCAGGCCGACGCCAGCGCCTGCGTGATGTTCGGCAGCGTCACCAAAAAGAACACCTGGTGCGGCTTGCAGCCGAGGTCCATCGCCGCTTCCTGCAGCGCCGGGCTCATTTCCTGCAGGCGCGATTGCACCACCACCGCGGCATACGCCATACCGAGCAGGGTATGGCCGATCCAGATCGTGAACATGCCGCGCTCGGGGAAGCCGAACATCTTCTGCACCGCCACCAGCATCAGCAGCAGCGACAGGCCGATGATCACCTCGGGCATCACCAGCGGCGCGCTGGCCATGCCGGAGAACAGCATCCGCCCCGTGAAGCGCTTGTAGCGGTCGAGCACGAAGGCGGCGAAGCTGCCCAGCGTGACCGCCGAGCAGGCGCTCATCACCGCGATCTTGAGCGACAGGCCGAAGCCGTTGATGATCTCGGCGTCGTTCGCCAGCGCGCCATACCACTGGGTCGAGAAACCGCTCCACACCATGTCCTGGCGCGAGCTGTTGAACGAGAACACGACCAGCACCACGATCGGCAGGTACAGGAACAGGTAGCCGAGCGAGAGCCAGCCGCGGCCGAACCAGCGCTGGAGCAAGCTGCGCGCGTTCATGCGCGGCCCTCCGCTGGCTGCTGCGCCTTGTATTTGTTGAAGACCGCCATCGGCACCAGGATCAGCAGGATCACGACCACCGTCACGGCCGAGGCCAGCGGCCAGTCGTTATTGGTGAAGAATTCGTCCCACAGGACTTTGCCGATCATCAGGGTGCCGGGGCCGCCCAGCAGCTCCGGGATCACGTACTCGCCGACCGCGGGAATGAACACCAGCATCGCGCCGGCGATGATGCCCGACTTCGACAGCGGCACCGTCACCCGCCAGAACGCCTGCAGCGGGGTGGCGCCGAGGTCGGACGCGGCCTCGAGGTAGCGCAGGTCCATCTTCACCAGGTTGGCGTACAGCGGCAGGATCATGAACGGCAGGTAGGCGTAGACCATGCCGATCACCAGCGAGAACGAGGTGTTCATCATGTGCAGCGGCTCGCCGATCACGCCCAGCGACAGCAGCAGGTGGTTGAGGATGCCTTGGTTGGCGAGGATGCCCTTCCAGGCGTAGATCCGCAGCAGGAAGGAGGTCCAGAACGGCAGCATCACCAGCATCATCAGCGTCGGGCGGATGGCCGGCCGGGCGCGCGCCATGAAGTAGGCGAAGGGGTAGCCGATGACCAGGCACAGCACCGTGGTGATGGCCGCGTACTTGAGTGAACTCAGGTAGGTCAGCACGTACAGCTCGTCCTGCGCGAGGAACAGGTAGTTCGACAGCTTGACCTTGATATTGAGGACACCGTCGACGTAAGTCGTGAGGCTGCCGAAACCGCCGGCCGGATCCATGTCGGTAAAGCTCAGGTGCAGCACGATCAGGAAGGGCGCGAGGAAGGCCAGCGCGAGCCAGGCGAAGGGCACCGCGATCACGAAGCGGCGGCCGAGCGAGGATGGTCTCTTCAGCGCGCTCATGCCGTCAGCACCACGATGTCGCTGCCGTCCCACCACGCGTGCACGCGCTGGCCGCGTTCGAGCCGCGATTGTTCGTGGCGCGCGGCGTTGGTGCGTGCGACCTTGATCGTCATGCCGCTGTCGAGCAGCACGTGGTACAGGGTCTCGTTGCCGAAGTAGGAGATGGTGGCGATGTTGCCGGCGCTGCAGTTGTAGCCGTCTTCGGCCGCCGATTCGCGCTGCGCGGCGCTCGGCGCGGTCGCTTGCAGCGCGATCTTCTCGGGCCGCACCGCGACCGCCACTTCCATCGCCGCGGTGCCGGTGATGCCGTGGCTGACGTAGTGGCTGCACTCCCTGCTGTCGACGATCACGTGGTCGGGCGCATCTTCGCGCACCCGGCCTTCGAACAGGTTGACGCTGCCGATGAAGTCGGCCACGAAGCGGCAGTTGGGTGTCTCGTAGATCTCGCCCGGGGCGCCGACCTGCAGGATGCGCCCTTCGCTCATGACCGCGATGCGGGTCGCCATGCTCATGGCCTCGGCCTGGTCGTGGGTCACCATCACGCAGGTCACGCCGACCTGGCCGATGATGTTGACCAGTTCGATCTGGGTGCGCTCGCGCAGCTTTTTGTCGAGCGCGCCGAGCGGCTCGTCGAGCAGCAGCAGCTGCGGGCTCTTGGCCAGGCTGCGCGCCAGCGCCACCCGCTGCTGCTGGCCGCCGGACAGCTGGTGCGGCTTGCGCTTGCCGAAGCTGCCCAGTTGGACCAGCGCCAGCATCTGCTCGACCCGGCTCGCCACTTCGTCTTTCGGCAGGCCGTCGCGGCGCAGGCCGAAGGCGATGTTGTCCCACACCGTCAGGTGCGGGAACAGCGCGTAGGACTGGAACATCATGTTGATCGGCCGCTCGTAGGGCGGCACGCCGACGATGTCTTTACCGGCCAGTGCGATCGTGCCGGCGGTCGGGGTTTCGAAGCCGGCCAGCATGCGCAGCAGGGTCGACTTGCCGCAGCCGGAGCTGCCCAGCAGGGCGAAAATCTCGCCCTTGCCGATCGAGAGGCTGACGTCGTCGACCGCGCGCACCGTGTCGAATTCCTTGACGAGGTTGCGGATCGAGAGGAAAGGCGGGCTGGCGTCGGGCGGGGCAATCGTCATGGCGGCTGATGAAAGAATGGGCAAAAACCGCAATTTTATCGGACTGCGGGCCGCTACCCCAGCTTTTTGTATGTCGTTCCCGCGCAGGCGGG
>DASRXO010000387.1:0-6152 GCA_035654095.1 Telluria sp. | reverse complement strand
ATGCTGGGCATGCTGGCGGCGGTGACCGGCGTCGTGTTCGTCGTTAAGAAATAAGGGGAAACCATGATCAGCAGCCCGCAGCAAGCGGCAGTGGACGCCGCGATCACCTCGCGCCGCTCGATCCGCGCCTTCCTGCCGACCCCGGTCGCGCGCGCCGACATCGAGCAGATCCTGGCGGTCAGCGCGCGTGCGCCGTCCGGCACCAACATCCAGCCGTGGAAGGTGTACGTGCTGACCGGCGCCGCCAAGGAGCGCCTGTCGGCCGCGATCCTGGACGCCCACAACGATCCGGCGCTGGCATGCCAGCACACCGAGGAGTACCACTATTATCCGCGCCAATGGGTCTCGCCCTACATCGAGCGGCGCCGCAAGGTGGGCTGGGACTTGTATGCGCTGCTCGGCCTGACGCGCGAAAACAAGGCGGGCATGGCGGCCCAGCACGGCCGCAACTACCGCTTCTTCGACGCGCCGGTCGGCTTCATCTTCACCATCGACCGGGTGCTGGAGCAGGGCTCCTGGCTGGACTATGGCATGTTCCTCGAGAACGTCATGGTGGCGGCGCGCGGCCGCGGCCTCGATACCTGTCCGCAGGCGGCTTTCACCCAATACCACAAGATCATCGCCGAGCAGCTCGGCTTGCCCGCCAGCGAAACCGTGGTCTGCGGCATGGCGCTCGGCTTCGCCGATCATCAAAAAATCGAGAATTCCCTGATCACCGAGCGTGAGCCGGTCGGCGCCTTCGTCCGTTACCTGGAATAAGGGTACACTGCTGTATAGCGAGGAAACCCTTGAACAAAGCCGTTGCGTCCCTGCACAAGACTTTCGCGGAATGTTAAATTCGCTTGCGCTTGCTGAGTGTTTTGCTACACTGCAACAAGGATGTGATCAGTTCGCTTCAAAGGATTTCCCGATGTTCAAGCTTGCCTTGGCTGCCCTTGTATCCCTGCTGTTCGCGCTGGCACCCGCTGCCGCCGCGGAGGTGGCGGCCGGCACGCCGGCCGCCGTGCCCAACAAGCAGGTGATCAAGAAGGTACGCGCCAAGCGCGGGGAGCTGGCGAAAGTCATCGCCGCCGACAACCGCGCGCGCATGGTGCGGCGCATCGCCATGGTCCACGGCAAGCGCAGCGTGACTTACCTGCCGGTGCGCAGCGCGCACGCGATTCCCGCACCGCTCAGCGCCGGCGACCTTGCCGGCCTCAACCATACGCCCGATCCGCTCGAGCTCAAGTCCAATGTGGCGTATGTGCTGGACCAGGCCAACTCCGAAGTGCTGTTCGAAAAGAACGCCGGCGTGGCCTTGCCGATCGCCTCGATCACCAAGCTCATGACGGGCCTGGTCGTGGTGCAGGCCCAGCAGGACATGAACGAAGTGCTGGCCATCAGCGACGACGATATCGACCGCGAGAAGCACACCGGCTCCCGGCTCAAGGTCGGGCTGCGCATGACGCGCGGTAACTTGCTGCATCTAGCGCTGATGAGCTCGGAGAACCGCGCCGCCGCCGCGCTCGGCCGCAACTACCCGGGCGGCACCGCGGCCTTCGTCGAGGCGATGAACGCCAAGGCCCAGGAACTGGGCATGAGCGACACCCATTACGTCGACAGCAGCGGGCTCTCGAGCCGCAACGTGGCCAGCGCGCGCGACCTGGCGCGGCTGGCGATCGCGGCCCACCAGGAGCCCTTGCTGCGCGAATATTCGACCGATCCCACATACATCGTGCAGGCCGGCGGCCGGCCGCTGCAGTTCTCGAATACGAATTACCTGGTGGCCCGCCCGGACTGGGAGATCGGCCTGCAGAAGACCGGCTTCATCAACGAAGCCGGGCGCTGCATGGTGATGCAGGCCATGATCCACGGGCGCGCCGTGATCATGGTGTTCCTCGATTCGAAGGGCACGCAGTCGCGCACCGCCGATGCGGGGCGCATGCGCAAATGGCTGGAAGCGCTCAAGCCGCCCGCCCTGACTCACTTGACCGCGGAGTAGCCCAGGGTCGCCGAAATCTGCTGGGCGGTGCTGACCAGGTCGTCCAGCCACTCGTCCTGCAGGCGGTCGGCCGGCGCCGAAATCGACAGTCCCGCAATCAGCTTGCCGCTGTCGTCGTGGATGCCGGCCGCCATGCAGCGCACGCCCAGTTCCAGCTCCTCGTTGTCGCGCGCATAGCCGCGCGCCCGCACCAGGCTCAGCTCGCGCTCGAGCTTGGCGAGGTCGGTGATCGAATTCTTGTTGTGGCCGGCGAGGCCGGTGCGCGTGGCGTAGGCGCGGATCGCCTTCGGCTCGTCCACCGACAGGAACAGCTTGCCGGTCGAGGTCAGGTGCAGCGGGCCACGGCCGCCGATCGCGCGCACCACCTGCATGCCCGAGCGCTCGGAAAACGCGCGGTCGATGTAGACGATCTCGTCGCCCTGGCGCACCGACAGGTTGATGGTCTGCTGGGTCTTCTTGTGCAGCGAACGCATGCAGTCGAGCGCCGCCTCGCGCACCGACAGCCGGCTCTTGACCACATTCCCCAGTTCCAGCAAGCGCATGCCGAGCCGGTAGGTGCCGGGCTCGACGCGGTCGACGAAACGCGTGATCACCATATCGTTGAGGATGCGGTGCGCGGTCGAGGGATGCAGGCCGGACACCTTCGACAACTCCTTGAGGCTGACCGGATCGGTGTAGTTGGCCAGCGCATCGAGCAAGGCGACCATGCGCTCGATCACCTGGATCGTGGTCTTGGCCGGTTCGACGGATTCGATTTTCATAATGTGGTTGGTGCAGTGCGGTATAAGTAAGCACTTTATACCATGATGTGAAAAGGCGTGGCAATGGTTGGCGTCAACGGGGCATAATGGCAACACCAGCAATGTGAAGGCGAGCGATGGACGATTCGGTGAGCGAGTTCAAGAGCAAGGGCGGGCTGAAGCGCCTATTCGGCGCGATCGGCTATTCGATGGCCGGCTTCAAGGCGGCCTGGACCAACGAAGCGGCGTTCCGCCAGGAGATGCTGGTGGTCGTGATCGGCACCGTCACCGCGCTGAGCCTGAAGATCTCGGCCTTCGAGAAGCTGATGCTGATCGCGGTGCTGGTGTTCGTGCTGATCGTCGAGCTCATCAACTCGGCCTTCGAGGCGGTGGTCGACCGCATCTCGCTCGAGCGCCATCCGCTGTCGAAGAACGCCAAGGACCTCGGCAGCGCCGCGGTGGCGCTGGCGATCGGCATCGCGGCCGCGGCCTGGGCCGTGGTGCTGTTCAACCGCTTCTACTGACGATTCGCCGCCCGCTTATTCGGCTACCGCATAAGGAAGGGCAAAAGCATTCGTTTTGTTTCCTGCGGCGCGGCCGTATGCTGGCGGTTCAGGAGGCAGCATGGCGCACCCACTTTTCCCCGATGTTCAAGTCATCCTGGTGCCGGGCCTGCATAACAGCGGCCCCGGCCATTGGCAATCGCGCTGGCAGCGCGCGCATCCCGAGTTTTTCCGCGTGGTGCAAGACGATTGGGCGCATCCGGATCTGGCGGCCTGGTCGGCGCGGCTGGACCAGCTGCGCGCGCGCGATCCGCGCCCGGCGCTGCTGGTCGCCCACAGTTTCGGCTGCCTGACCGCGGTGCACAGCATCGCGCGCAATCCGGCGCAGGTCGCGGGAGCCCTGCTGGTGGCGCCGGCCGATCCGCACAAGTTCGGCGTGGCGGGGCTGCTGCCGGCGCAGGCGCTGGCCTGCCCGAGCATCATGGTCAGCAGCAGCGACGACCCCTGGATGCGCGCCGAGCACGCCGCGCAGTGGGCCGCGCGCTGGCGCAGCGAACTGGTGGAGGGCGGGGCGCTGGGCCACATCAACGCCGAGTCCGGGCTGGGCGACTGGCCGGCCGGATGGGCGCTGTTGCAGAAGGTGGCCGATCGGGCGCACAATGGGCGGCTGGCATTTTCGGCATGATTGACATGTGCTTAATACATCCTCTCATCCACTGGAGATCAGCATGACACTACGTTTGGGCGACACCGCCCCCGATTTCGAACAGGACTCCACCATCGGCACCCTGCGTTTCCACGACTGGGCGGGCGACTCCTGGGTGGTGCTGTTTTCGCACCCGGCCGATTTCACGCCCGACCCGCACAAGAAGGTGCGCCTGACCATCACTTACCCGATGAGCACGGGCCGCAACTTCGACGAGGTGCTGCGCGTGATCGACGCGCTGCAACTGACCGACGGCTACTCGGTGGCCACGCCCGGCAACTGGCGCGACGGCGACGACGTGATCATTCCGCTGACCATCCAGGACCCGGAAGTGATCAAGCAAAAATTCCCGAAAGCTTACTCGGCGGCGCGTCCTTACCTGCGCGTGACGCCCCAGCCCAACAAATAGTCTCCTGGTATCAAGTCTCTTGGTATCGTTTTTCGCGCCTCCGGGCGCGTTTTTTTTGCCCGCGACATTGGCTGCATAAGCAAATAAGTTCTGCGTTGTTTGGAATACGGCTGGGCTGCCTTACCCTTGCGGCTACTTAGGGGGCATGTGCATGTTGATGACATATGTGGGTTCGGGATTCGCGGTTGGCCTGCTGGTCGGCATGACCGGCGTCGGCGGCGGCTCGCTCATGACCCCGCTGCTGACGCTGCTGTTCGGCGTGTCGCCCTCGGTCGCGGTCGGCACCGACCTCGCGTTCGCTTCGGTTACCAAGAGCGCCGGTGCCTTCACCCACCGCCTGCGCGGCACCGTCCACTGGGACATCGTCCGGCGCCTCTGCATCGGCGCCTTGCCGGCCGCCGTGCTGGCCACGCTCGCGCTCAAGCATTACGGCGCGCTGGACCAGCGCATCGGCCAGCTGATCCGCTATTCGATCGCGGCCTCGGTGCTGCTGACCGTGGTCGCGCTGCTGTTCAAGGGCAAGATGCTGGCCTGGCTCAACGCCCATCCCGAGCGCCAGTTGCGGGGCCGGGCGCTGACCGCCACCACCATCGCGGCCGGCGCGCTGCTCGGTACCCTGGTCACGGTGTCCTCGATCGGCGCCGGCGCGATCGGCGCCACCCTGCTGGTGATGCTGTATCCGCAGCTCGAGTCGGCCGAAGTGGCCGGCACCGACATCGCCTACGCGGTGCCGCTGACCGCGATCGCCGCCTTCGGCCACTGGTGGCTGGGCTCGATCGACTGGACCTTGCTGGCCACGCTGCTGGTCGGTTCCTTGCCCGGCATCACCCTCGGTTCCTGGGCGGCGCGGGCCGTGCCCGAGCGTTTCCTGCGCGCGTTGCTGGCCATGACCTTGACCGGCGTCGCCGTCAAATTGCTCTACTAGGCAAAGTCTTAATAGCTAGCTGATCTATACAAATGAGAAATGCTTCGTTTGTGTTATGAAGGCGAGATGCGATTATGCAGGCCTGATAGAAGAATTTGTAATAAGAGGGCCTCAATGTCAGCAGTTTCTCCTCCGCTACCACGCGCCGCGCCATTCCGGGTCATGCCCGGCTTCGGCCTGTCGCTCGGGTTCACGATTTTTTACCTGGCGCTGATCGTCCTGATCCCGCTCTCGGCCGTCTTCCTGAAAACCTTCACCCTGACTTGGGAAGCGTTCTGGCACGCGGTCACTTCGGAGCGGGTAATGGCGTCCTACCGCCTGAGCTTCGGCGCCTCGCTGATCGCCGCCTTCATCAACGTGGTCTTCGGTGGCATCGTGGCCTGGGTGCTGGTGCGCTATAAATTTCCCGGCAAGCGCCTGGTCGACGCGCTGGTCGACCTGCCGTTCGCGCTGCCGACCGCGGTGGCCGGCATCACCCTGACCGCGCTGTATTCCTCCAACGGCTGGATCGGCCGCTACCTCGAGCCGCTCGGCTGGAAGGTCGCCTTCACCCCGGTCGGCGTGGTGGTGGCGCTGACCTTCATCGGCCTGCCGTTCGTGGTGCGCACCGTGCAGCCGGTGCTCGAAGACGCCGAGCGCGAGCTCGAGGAAGCCGCGGCCAGCCTGGGCGCGACCTCGCTGCAGACCTTCGTGCGCATCGTGTTCCCGGCCATCATGCCGGCGCTGTTGACCGGCTTCGCGCTGGCCTTCGCGCGCGCCACCGGCGAATACGGTTCGGTGATTTTCATCGCCGGGAACATGCCGATGGTGTCCGAGATCACGCCGCTGTTCATCATCACCAAACTGGAGCAGTACGACTACGCCGGCGCCACCGCGATCGCGGTCGTG
>DASRXO010000386.1:0-2324 GCA_035654095.1 Telluria sp. | reverse complement strand
TTCCCAGCTCGGCGAACAGACCCTGCTGGTGGACGCCAACCTGCGCACCCCGCGCCAGCAGGAGGTGTTCGCGCTCAAGCCGCGCCAGGGCCTGTCCGACGTACTGGCCGGGCGCGCCGACCTCGACGTCATCGCCAAGGTGCCGGCCTTCGCCGACCTGTCGGTGATGCCGGCCGGGACCTTGCCGCCGAATCCGCAGGAGCTGCTGAGCCGCGAGGGCTTCCGCAACCTCAACCTCCAGCTCGAGCACCGCTACGACGTGGTGCTGTACGACTTGCCGCCGTTCGCGGTCGGGGTCGATGCGCTGGCCGTGGCCGGGCGTGCCGGCGGCGTGCTGCTGGTGGCGCGCAAGGATCACACGCGGCTGGCCAACGTCAGCCGCATGGCCGAACAGCTGACCGAAGCCGGCGGCGAAGTGGTCGGATCGGTCGTGGTGGACTTCTGATGACGGCCCAGGTACGCAACGGCTTCGGCCACCAGGCCTTGCTGGCGAAGGCCGTGCTGCCCGAGTGGTGGCCGGTGCTGGCCGGCTTGCTGGTGCTGTTCGTGCCGACGTTCTACGACCTGTTCACCGGCGCCTGGATCAGCGAAGAGCAGGGCCACGGCCCGATCATCTTCGGCCTCTCGCTCTGGCTGATCTACCGCAAATGGCCCGAGATGCTGGCCGCCACCGGCGCCGAAAAAGCCTCCTGGCTGGGCTGGCCGATCCTGGCGATCGGGCTGGTGCTGCATCTGCTCGGGCGCTCGCAGCACATCCTGATGTTCGAGATCAGCTCCATCATCCTGGTGATGGCGGCGATCGTGCTGGTCAAGCGCGGCGCGACGGCGCTGCGGATGTTGTGGTTCCCCTTCTTCTTCATGCTGTTCATGGTGCCGCTGCCCAGCGAGCTGGTGGCGACCCTGACGCTGCCGATGAAAATGGCGGTGTCCTACGTCACCGAACACCTGCTGTTCGCGGCCGGCTACCCGATGAGCCGCTCGGGCGTGATCCTGCAGATCGGCCAGTACCAGCTGCTGGTGGCCGACGCCTGCGCCGGCCTGCAAACCCTGCTCACGCTCGAAGCGCTGGGCCTGTTCTACCTGAACCTGGTGCGCCATCCCTCGGCCTTCCGGAATATCGCGCTGGCGCTGCTGATCATCCCGATCTCGTTTTCGGCCAACGTGATCCGGGTCGTCACGCTGACCCTGATCACTTACTACTTCGGCGACGCCGCGGGGCAGGGCTTCCTGCACGGCTTTGCCGGCATGGTGCTGTTCCTGACCGCGCTGGTGCTGATCCTCAGCGCCGACTCGGCCTTGCAGTGGACCATCAAACGGCGCGCGGAGGGCAGGCCATGAACAAGCGATTCGCCGCCAGCCTGGTGCTCGGCGTGGCGATGGCCGCCACCTCGGCCCTGACCGGGGCGCTGACGCCCAAGGTCAAGGTGGCCGAGATGCAAGACCGCTTCAAGCTCGAGACCATGATCCCGCCCGCTTTCGCCGACTGGGTGGTCGACGCCTCGATCGTGCCGCTCACGCCCGACCCCGAGCGCCAGAGCGTGCTCGAGAAGATCTACGACCAGACCCTGTCGCGCACCTACGTCAACAAGCAGGGCCAGCGCGTGATGCTGTCGATCGCCTATGGCGGCGACCAGAGCCGCGCGCTGCAGCTGCACCTGCCCGAGGTCTGCTACGTGGCCCAGGGCTTCGAGATGCTGAAGACCGGCGACGGCGAGCTGGCGACCCATTTCGGCACGGTGCCGGTCAAGCGCCTGGTGGCGCGCCAGAACACGCGCAACGAGCCGATCACCTACTGGGTCACGATCGGCGACAAGGCCATCAAGTCCGGCATCCAGCAAAAGATCCAGCGCCTGGCGTATGGCTTGTCGGGCAAGATCCCGGACGGCATGCTGGTGCGCGTCTCGACCATCCAGTCCGACGCCGCCGACGCCTACCGCGTGCAAGACCGGTTCGTCGCCCAGATGCTCGACGTGCTCGACCCCAAGGACCGCACGCGGCTGCTGGGTTCGGCCCGCAGTAACGGCTGAGCGAGGGGCATTTCGTGGATCCGTTCCTGCAATATTTCTACACCTCGCTACCGTTTATTGTTGTGTTGACGATGGCGGCCGTGCTGGTGGTGGGCATGGGGCTGGGCCTGATCTGGCCGCGCTTGCTGGTCTATCCCTACCTCGGCATTTTCTTCCTGATGAACTCGACCAACTACGGCAGCCTGGCGATGTACGCCACGCCCGGCGTCTACAGCCGCGGCTCGGGGCTGCTGTTCTTCCCGCTGGTGCTGTGGTACATGCTGGGCGCCTGGTGCTGCGCGCGGGTGGCGGCCAGTT
>DASRXO010000385.1:0-2115 GCA_035654095.1 Telluria sp. | reverse complement strand
TCCGCTCGAACTCAACCGGGCTGAGATACCCGATCGTCGAATGACGCCTGATCGCATTGTACAACAAGGCTTGAGAACGCCCACAGGACCGTTCTTCGCGAGGTTCTTTATCGACATCATCCTTGGTTTGGTCGCAGAGTTTGCGCTCATGGGGCCGTCGACAAGGCTGGGTATGTCGTTTTTCGCTGCTCGCTGGATGGGTCGCAAGCAGATCGTTGGCTTGAAGTACCAGCATGGATGTTCGACCGGACGGCATGCCCTGACCCCGGGCTTTTGACAGCTCTGCCGTTTGTCAGCATCGACGCGCTTGCGGCGCTCTCTGGGCTTCTCGATCTGGCGTCGAAGGATCGAACGCCATCAGCTGCCCTGCTTTCTGGCGCATCCAGAGCCTCTCACGACCAGAATCGGGGAGAGACCGATGTCACGCGAGACGGCAATGCCAGGGAGCGGATACCGATACAATCGACAACCGCGGCCGCCGCAGCGGCAGATGGATCTGTTCGGGAGCGGCCTGTCGAACGGCGCCATCGGCGCGCCAGCATGGCCGGAGCTGCCGGCGGAAGCCCGGGCGGCCCTCACGAGCCTGATGACGCAGTTGATCCTCGACCATGCTGCGATGACAGCGCCGCCGCCCGCGAAGGAGGTTGATCATGATCTCTGACAAGGTCAGGCCTCATCATCTGGAGCGCAAGGCGATTCTTTACGTGCGCCAATCCTCAGCACATCAGGTGTTGCACAATCGCGAGAGCAGTGCGTTGCAATACGCCATGCGGGACCGGCTGACGGCACTCGGGTGGTCAGAGATCGAAGTGATCGATGATGATCTCGGTCGTTCAGCCGCCGGCGGTGTACAGCGCGCCGGTTTCGAGCGAATGGTAGCGGAGGTTTGCCTCGGTAAGGTTGGTGCGGTTTGCGCCCGCGAGGTCTCGCGCTTCGCCCGCAACAGCCGAGATTGGCAGCAACTCATCGAGATGTGCCGCGTGGTCGACACCGTTCTGGTCGATCAGGAGACCATCTATGCACCGAGGCACGGTAACGACCGCCTGCTGCTCGGGCTCAAGGGCAGCCTCAACGAGTACGAGCTGGATCTGTTGCGCCAACGCTCGCTCTCTGCCCGCTACGAGAAGGCGCGCCGGGGCGAGTTGGTTGTAGCAGCGCCCGTCGGCTTCGTTAAGGCCGGCGACCGTTATGAGAAAGATCCGGATCGGCGTGTCCAGGAAGCGATCAAGCTAGTGTTCGACAAGGTCGAAGAACTGGGCAGCGCGCGACAGGCGCTCTGCTGGCTCCACGAGTACAATCTCGATCTGCCGGTGAAGCAGACCAACCGCGACACGGCCTGGCGGCGACCGAGCTACTCTGCCATCCACCGGATCATTGAGAACCCGGTCTACGGCGGCGCCTATGCCTATGGTAAGACAGCTGTCGCGGCGGGATACAGTGCCGAGGGCGTGAGCGTGAAGATCCGCCGCAAGACGCGGAATGAATGGCTGGCGCTGAAGCCCAACGCCCACGAAGGGTACGTGAGCTGGGAGAGGTTCGAGGCGATCCGCACCATGGTCAGTAGCAACGTTCCCACCGGTCGGCATCACGGCGCGCCCAAGCATGGTGATGCGCTACTGGCCGGTCTGATCCGGTGCAAGCGCTGCGGCCGCAAGCTCACACTCCGGTACTCCGGCATGAAGCACCATATCCCGCGCTACAGCTGCAGCCGCGCCTGGATGGACAATGGCGGTCCTCACTGCATCGCCTTCGGCGGATTGCGCGTCGATGATGCAATCGAGGAAGCACTGCTTGGCGTCGTCGGTCCGGGCGCTATCGCTGCTGCGACCGCTGCCGCCAAGGAAGCCGGGGAACGGCGGGATCAGGTGCGCGATGCTCTCAGTCGCGACCTCGAAGCGGCGCGCTATGCCGCCGACCGGGCCTTCCGGCAATACGATGCCGCTGACCCCGCGAACCGGTTGGTGGCGGGCGAGCTTGAAGCGCGCTGGAACAAGGCGCTTGCCCATGCCGCGGAGGTGAAAGGCAAGATTGCCACCCACGACGCTGCACGGCCGATGCCTGCCGCTGATCCAGCGACGCTTGCGTCGCTCGCCACCGATCTGAAGACTGTCTGGA
>DASRXO010000384.1:0-2672 GCA_035654095.1 Telluria sp. | reverse complement strand
ACCCCGAGCGCCAGCGCGGCGTCGCTATGCCTGAATCCGTCGAAGCCTTCGACCGGCGCGGTGTCCAGGCCGTATTCGTTGAAGTACTGCTGCAGCGTTTCGCGGCGGCCGTTCGATTCGGCGCAGATCATCACCCGCCGCCCGGTCTTCAACAGGTAGGCGCGCAGCTTGAGCAGCGGGTCGTCGATGCGGCGGTTGACGGCGATGTTGGGGATCGGCGCCGACAGATCGGAAGCCTCGCCGTCGCCGTCCTTGGAAATGGTCCAGCGGGCGTAGGGCTTGGCCAGCGTGAAGAAGGCCTCGTCGCTGAGGAACAGTTCGTCGGGCCTGAGGATAGGCCGCTCGCGGTCGGCCTTCAGGAAACGGTGGCGCGACTCGGTGTCGAGCCAGAAGCGCTTGATCGCGCCGTCGATGTCGCCGACCAGCGCGACGCTCGCCGCCTCGGGCAGGTAGTCGAACAGGGTCGCGGTCTGCTCGAAGAACAGCGGCAGGTAGTATTCGATGCCGGCCGAGGCGATGCCGCTGCCGATGTCCTTGTACACCACCGAGCGCGAGGGATCGCCCTCGAAGCGCTCGCGCCAGCGGCTGCGGAAGGCGGTGCGCGCCGCTTCGTCCATCGGGAATTCGCGGCCCGGCAGCAGCCGCACCTGGCGCACCGGGTATAGCGAACGCTGGGTGTCGGCGTCGAAGGTGCGGATGGTTTCGATCTCGTCGCCGAACAGGTCGAGCCGGTAGGGCAGCGCGGAACCCATCGGGAACAGGTCGATCAGGCCGCCGCGCACCGCATATTCGCCCGGGCTCACGACCTGGCTCACGTGGTTGTAGCCGGCCAGCGTGAGCTGGGCCTTGAGCCTGGTCTCGTCGAGCTTTTCGCCCTGCTGGAAGAAGAAGGTGTAGGCCGCCAGGAAGGACGGCGGCGCGAGCCGCACCAGCGCGGTGGTGGCCGGCACGATCAGTACGTCGCACTGGCCGTTCTGGATCTCGTGCAGGGTGGCGAGCCGCTCCGACACCAGGTCCTGGTGCGGCGAGAACGCGTCGTACGGCAGGGTTTCCCAGTCCGGCAGCAGGTGGCAGGCCAGCTTGCCCTCGGCGAACCACGGGATCTCGTCGAGCAGGCGCTGGCCGTCGCTGGCGCCGGCCACGATCACCGTCAGCATCTGCTTGCGCGCCTTCAGTTCGAGCGCGGCCACCGCCAGCGCATAGGCGTCGGACGAACCGTACAGGGTCGGGAGCGCGAAACGGGTGCCGGGTTTGGGGAGGGATTTTTTTAAATCGAAGGGCATGCAGGCAGCGAAACGGTGGGCGGTTTGGTGGCGCCCATTATAGCGTTTTCCGGTTCGCGATTCCGAACGGGACGTGCACCATCGGGATGGTGCCGCCCGGCGAGGCCGTCAGATGGGTCAGCTGGTCGTCGAAGAAAATGTGCGGCTTGAATACCGACAGCACGCGCGCCTTGTTCATCCCGCCCAAAAAGAAGGTCTCGTTGGCCGACACGCCCCAGCTCTTGAGCGTGGTGACCACCCGCTCGTGCGAGGGCGCGTTGCGCGCGGTGATGATGGCGATGCGCAGGATTTTCTTGTACGCCGGATCGCGCCGCTGCATGCGCTCTTCCAGCCGCTGCATCAGCGCCAGCTTCTGGAACATGTCGGCCAGCGGCCCCGGTTGGTGCGGGGTGTCCACGTGGCGCGTTTCGTGGGCGTGGAATTCGTCGATGTCGTTATTGCGCTTGAAGACGGTCTCCGACTCGTCGTCGGCGATCACGCCGTCGAAGTCGAAGGCTACGCGCAGCTCGATGTCGTCGTCGTCGTCGACGATCTTGGACGGCAGCACCAGCCCGGCCGGGTAATTGGCGGCGATCGCGTTCTTGACGTCTTCCTCGTTCGCGCTCAGGAACAGCGAGGTGTTAAACGCCGGCAGGTAGTGATAGGGCGATTTGCCGGTCATGAAGGCGGCGCGCGAGATGTCGAGGCCGTAGTGGGCGATCGAGCGCATCACGCGCAGCCCGGTCTCGGGCGAGTTCCGCGAGAACAGCACCACCTCCACCGGCGCCTGGCGCGGGAAGCAGCGGTTGATGTTCAGGAAGCGCCGGATGAAGGGAAAGGCCACGCCCTTGCCGAGGATGGTGTCGAGGTTCCGTTCCTGGTATTTGCGGTACTCGTCCGGCCCGCTGTCGAGGTAGACCTGGTGCGAGGCGGTCAGGTCGAACAGCGCGCTCGAGGCCACGCCGATCACCAGTTTGTGCTCAATCTGAAACGGCATGCAGTCTTCCCCACTCTTGATTCTTTCAAGGCGCGCCAAGGCGGCGCCGGCCGATGGCGATTTTACAGGACAAGCGGCGGGCCTCCGTGCGTTCACTCCGCGCACTGGATCAGGATGGCCGTGATGTTGTCGCGGCTGCCGTCCTGCTTGGCCATCGCGACCAGCTGGGCGCAGCTGGCTTCGAGGTTGTCGGCGCCCGCTTGCGCGAGGCAGGCGGCGATGCGCTGGTCGGCGCTGGCGCCATACAGGCCGTCGCTGCACAGCAGGTAGAGGTCGCCCGGGGCCGCGCTCTGGGCGTGCACCTGGGGCTCGATGTCGGGCGCGGGACCGAGCGCCTGCAGCAGCAGGTTGCGGGCCGGTAGCGGGCCGGTCTCGCCGGCTTCGAGCGCCTGCTGGTACATGGTCTGGTCGCG
>DASRXO010000383.1:0-3067 GCA_035654095.1 Telluria sp. | reverse complement strand
CCTTCATCCTGGCCAGGAAGATGCTGTTCTCGGTCCACACCGACGACTTGCCGGTGTTCCGGCTGGTGCGCATGCGCGCGCGCTCGCGGCCGGGGTCGATCGCCGACTACATGGACGTGCTGCTCGACCTGTACGCCACCGACGCCGAGTATTCGGCCGATGCGCTGGAAGGCATCTACCAGAGCCTGGAGGCGGTCTCGGGCCGGGTGCTGCAGGAAGAATTCACCGACCAGGACGCGGCCGCCGCGCTGAACGCGATCGCCCACGAGGAAGACTTGAACGGCCGGATCCGCCGCAACATGATGGACACGCGGCGCGCGGTGAGCTTCTTGATGCGCGGACGGCTGCTGAACGCCGAGCAGTTCGAGGAAGCGCGCCAGATCTTGCGCGACATCGAGTCGCTGGACGGCCACACCTCCTTCCTGTTCGACAAGATCAACTTCCTGATGGATGCGACGGTCGGTTTCATCAACATCAACCAGAACAAGATCATCAAGATTTTCTCGGTGGCCTCGGTGGCCTTCCTGCCGCCGACGCTGATCGCGAGCATCTACGGCATGAATTTCAAGGGCTGGTTCCCGGAGCTCGACTGGCAGCTCGGCTACCCGTTCGCGCTGGCGCTGATGCTCACCAGCGCGATCGCCCCGTTTTGGTACTTCCGCCGCCGCGGCTGGCTCAAGTAGCCGCGCGATCCCGTCATTCCCGCGTAGGCGGGAATCTATGCTGAGTATGGGTTCCCGCCAAGGGGGGGCGCCAAGCCCGGGAACGACACTCGCGTCATGCCTTGAGGTTCACGAACAGGTTCGCGGCGAAGGCGATGATCGCCAGCGCGGCGACCAGTTCGGCCGAGACCAGCACCGGCACCGCCACCAGATGGCCGGTCAGCACCAGCATCAGCGCAATCATCATCGCCGGCAGCGACAGGTTCATCAGCCAGAAATGCAGCCTGGCCAGCTTGCTGCCGCCCGCCTTCGGGAACACGCTGTAGATCAGGCCGGCCAGCGCCAGCGTGGTCCAGCCCAGCAGGTTGACGTGCGCGTGCACCGGACGCATCGTGAAGTTCTGGCTCGCCCCCATCGCGATACCCATCGCCACGCCGATCATCAAATAGACGATCGCAAATTTCAGCCAGATCACCCCGGCCTGAGACTGTTGTTGCATGTTGCAGCTCCTGATTCGTTGAAAAGAGCCGCAATTCTAGACGCGTATTTGCCCCGTAAATCGATCGAATTCTCTGCTTAAGAATTTTTTAGGATCGGCTGAATAAAGTTTTAAGGAAGCCGCGGCGCGGCCGCCACACGCTCAGCCGGGGAACATGTGGAAGTAGGGCTGGGCCTCTTGCAGCACGCGGGCGAACGATGGCCGCGCCAGCAGGCGCGCATGGTAGGCGCGGGTATGCGGACAGGCGTCGCCGATCGGCGCCACCAGGTTCGCATAAAACAGCGCCGGCGCCGCCGCGCAATCGGCCATGCCGAACGCTTCGCCCGCAGCCCAGGTCTTGGCGCTCATCTCGCGCTCGATGATGGCGTAAGCCCGTTCCAGCGCCGCGCGCGCCTGCTGTACCCCCAACGCATCGCGCTGCCCCTCGGGACGCAGCTTGTCGCCGACGATCTTTTGCATCGGCTCGGCCACGTACAGGTCATAGAAGCGGTCCCACAGGCGTGTTTGCAAAGCCTGGTCGGGGTCGGACGGCAGCATCGGCACCGGACCGGGATAGTGCAGCTCCAGGTATTCGATGATGATGCTGGTCTCGGCCACGGTGCAGCCCAGCCGCTCGTCGCGCAGCACCGGGAATTTACCGACCGGCCATAGCTGCTTGAGGGCGGCCGCCTGCGCCGGATCGCCCAGGTCGACCACCTGCGGCGTGAACGGCGTGCCGTTTTCATACAGCGCGATCAGCACTTTATGGCAGAACGAGGCGAGCGGATGAAGGTGGACGGTGAGTGACATGGGATGCTCCGTTCAAGGTTGGGATAATGCGCTGCGCATCAGCGCTTGCAGATTGTCGAGACCGATCGCGGTGCCGCGTTCGCGCTCGCCCCGGCCGGTATAGCCGTCCAGGAAGGCGCCCTGTTCGGTGAACACGAGGCGCGTGCCGCCCGCCGGTCCGGTGCGCAGGCGCTCGCTGCCGCCGACCCGGAAATCGAGTTCGTAGCCGACCGGCGCCCAGTCGGCATGGCAGGCGAACCATCGCAATTTGAGCTCGGCCTGCGACCAGGCGCGAAACACGCGCGCGGGGCTGGCGTCGTACTGGCGCTCGATGGTGAAGGTGGCATGGGTGATCGATGCTTGCGTCATGTCGGATGGTCCTGCTTGTCGGTGTCGTCGGCCAGCACCAGTGCCAGCCGGTCGAATGCCTTTTCCCAGCCCATGCGGCGCTCGGAGACCCAGCGCTCGACATCCTGCAGGGCGCCGGCCTCGATCAGGCAGGTGCGCACCCGTCCGGCTTTTTGGGTGCGCACCAAACCGCTCGATTCGAGCACCTGCAAGTGCTGCATGACGGACGGCAGGGCCATCGCCAGCGGACGCGCCAGCTCGCTGACGGTGGCCGGACCCTGGCACAGCCGCTCCACCATCAGGCGCCGGGTCGGGTCGGCCAGGGCGCGGAAGGCTTCGTCCAGTCGGGAACTATAGTTAGGCATTTGCCTAACTATTGGCTGGGCGGTTTGGCTTGTCAAGTCCGGCACGCGGCGCGGCCATGGCTTAAGGAGTTTTTAGGGTTTGCTGAATGAAGTTTTAAGCACGCCCGCGGCGCCCCGGCCTTACGCTGTGCGCCACGCTGCCGGCCTGCCCATCGCATGGCCGGGCGAGATACAGGACCGTCATGAATCACATGGATACCGAATTCGATCAGATGCATACCAACCCGGCCGGCCCGGTCGACATCTACTGCCGCA
Source organism: Telluria sp. (assembly GCA_035654095.1). GTDB lineage: Bacteria > Pseudomonadota > Gammaproteobacteria > Burkholderiales > Burkholderiaceae_D > Telluria_A. The sequence continues at coordinate 170 of DASRXO010000383.1, read as the reverse complement.
TCCACAAGGCGCTGCGCGCCTGCATCGGCGACACCTTGCAGCGCCTCGGCCGCCTCGATTGCGACGACACGCTGGAAGTGGTCGCGGTGCTGGCCCAGGTGCGCGGCATGGCCTCGTTCTGCGCCAGCACCGCGACCACTTCCAGCGTGTCGTCGCAATCGAGGCGAGAT
>DASRXO010000382.1:0-3318 GCA_035654095.1 Telluria sp. | reverse complement strand
CTGGCGCATGAGCCAGTGGGCCCGGGAGGAGCTGGAGGCGGCCGGCGTCGAGGTCGACCTGCTGGACCTGAGCCTGATCATCTCCGACTACGACCGGCACATCCATCCCTGCAAGGGCTGCGTCTCGACCGCCATGCCCCTGTGCCATTGGCCGTGCAGCTGCTATCCGAACCACGCGCTGCACCAGACCAGCGACTGGATGGCCGAGATCTACGAGAAGTGGGTGGCGGCGCACGGCATCCTGATCGTCACGCCGGTCTACTGGTACCAGGCGCCGGCGGTGCTCAAGCTGATGATCGACCGCCTGGTGTGCGCCGACGGCGGCAACCCCGATCCGAGCTCCACGCACGGCAAGAAGGCCGAGGAAGCGAAGGCGCTCGAGCTGGCCGGGTGGGACTATCCGAAGCATCTGGCGGACCGCGCCTACGGCCTGGTGGTGCACGGCGACGTGGCCGGCGTCGAAAGCACGCGGCGCAACCTGAGCGACTGGCTGGACTGGATGGAATTGGTCGACGCCGGCAGCTTCGCGCGGCTGGACCGGTATGTGGGCTATTACGAATCGTATGCCGAGAGCCATGCGGCGCTGGATCGCGACACCGGCTTCCAGGAAGAGGTGCGCAACGTCGCGCGCGCGGTGGCCCGTGCGGTCGACGCGCTGCGCAAGGGGCTGCTGGCGCGGCCGGACCGCGAGCTCAGGGCGCCGCGCCCCAAATAGCCGCGTCGTTCCCGCGCAGGCGGGAACCCATGGCGCGCATGCGTTCCCCCCATGGCGCGCATGCGTTCCCGCCTGCGCGGGAACGACGATGGCGCGGGATCTCACCGCATCGCACGCTCCAGCGCACGGCCGTATTCGCCGCTCTTCACATCGAGCGTGCTGCACACCGGGCTGGCGCCGGTGGTCGGCTCGCCGCACGGCGTGTCGCGGTCCAGCGACCAGTAGTGCAGGCCGGCCAGCTTCATGCGCGTGACCGCATCGGCCACGCTGCGCGCATCGTCCAGCGTGAACACGTTCGACACCACGTCGTTCACGCCGATCATCGCGGTCAGCTCGATCTGCGCATACGGTATCCGGTACTTCTCGTGCACGTTGCGCGCGGCCTGGATCGCCGAGGCGCCCATGTCGCACACGCCGTCCTTCACCACGCAGGACTTGGCCTCGCCGGAGCCGTAATCCATCACCATCAGGTTGAACACCGCGTCGCGCAGGCCGGCGCGGCGCACCGCCTTCAGGATGGTCTCGCCGGTTTTGTTCAGGCTGCGCCGGCTGCCGTCGGTGGCGGCGTGGCTGGCCACCGTAAAGCTGAAACGCAGGCCCGGCCACTTGCGCTGCGCATGCCTGGCGCGCCGCACCAGCGAGTCGATCTGCGCCGGCGTCTGTTTTTCCTCGATGTCGAAATCGATGCCCAGCAGATGCGGCGACCGGTAGCGCGCAACGAAGCGCTCCATGCCGGCATCGGTCGCGCAGCTGAACACGCCGCCCGCGCCGCCGGTCGAAATGATGTAGCCGACGCCGGCGCGGTCGAATTGGGCCACGTTGGCGGCCGCGATGTCGGCGGCGCTTTCCGTCCCCCACACCTCGTCGCCGCATTCGCCGGTGGCAAAGGCCCAGCTCAGGGCGCCCGCACCGAAGGCGCTCTTGCCATCGGCGATGTAAGGCCGCGCTACGCCGTCGTGCGCCGCGGTGATGCGGTGCGAAGCGTCCGCATGCATCATCGTGTGTTTGTAAGGGCCGTAAACAAAAGCCGGCGCAGCGGCCGCACCAGGTGCGGTTACTGCGCCGGCGATCGCGAACAGCAAAGCAAATTTAAGCATGCCTTGCATCCGCCGCTATCAGAACTTGATGTGCGCGTTCAGGTAGAACTGGCGGCCGCTCTGGTAGATCGAGCGTGGCTGGTCCTCGTTCAGCGCGTAGTACTTGAGCGTCGGGTTGTTCAGGTTCAGCATGTCGAGCGTGAGCGCGATATTCTCGCTGACCTTGTAGCCCAGCGTGGCCGACGCCACACCGCCACCGGCCTGGAAGAAGGCGGTCGAACGATCCAGCCCGCTGTAGAAGCTCGAACGGTAGTTGTACGAGATGCGGGCGTTGAAGCGGTCGTTCTCGAAGTAGGCGCTGACGTTGCCGGTGTTGCGCGATGCGCCCACCAGCGGATTGCCGCCCGACTCCTTGCCATCGGCGTAGGTGTAGTTGGTCGCGATACCGTAGTAGTTCATGAACGGCAGGTCGAGCGAGAACTCGGCGCCTTTCACCGAACCGCTGGTGTTGACCGGGACCGACAGGTCGTAGGTCACGTTGATGCCTTCCGGATGCGCCTTGCTGAAGTCGCGATTGACCTTGGTGACGTGGCCCAGGCCGACCATGCTGACCAGGTCCATGTAGAACGCGGTGGCCGACACCAGCGACTTCGGAGCGAAGTAATATTCGATCGTCGCATCGAGGTTGTTGGAGCGGATCGGCTTGAGGTCCGGATTGCCGCCGCTGCCAGTGCCGCGACCGCCGTCGACCGCCGGTGGGGTCAACGCCAGGCCGCCGGCCAGCGCCGAGTAGTCGGCGCGGGTCATGGTGCGCGACACCGCGAGACGGCCGACCACGTCCTTGCTCAGGTCGAAGCGCAGGTTCGCGCTCGGCAGGATGTCGTTATAGGTGTGGTCGGTCGGCACTTTCATGAACGGTCCGAACAGCGAGGTCAGGATCGCGCCCGGGGTCTCGGCCGCCACGCCGGTGTAGTTGATCACGTGTTCCTTGGTGTGCACCAGGCGCAGGCCGGCATTGCCCGACCAGCCATCGCCCTGCAGGTTGCCCTGGATATAGCCGGCGTAGTTGGTCTCCTTCATTTCGAACTCGGACGCGAAGTTCTCGCGCGAGCCGTCGGTCGGACGGTAGGCGTACTTGGCGGCGAAGGCGGCCAACTGGTCGGCGGTGAAGTACCAGACATTGTTCGGGAAACCGCCGCCCAGGCCACTGCCGAAATTGCCCGGGTAGTTGGAGTAGCCCGACGGCACGGCCGCCGCGGTGAAGGCGCTGCCGTCCAGCGCGGGACGCTGGTTGACCACGCCGGTCAGGCCGCGCTGGTGCTCGTTGCCGCGCACGCCGACTTCGACCGAACGCAGCACGCCGGCGTCGAGCGCATAGCGGGCGTCGAGCTGGAACCACTTCTCCTTGTCGACGACGTCGTAGTTCATGTCGCCGAAGATCCAGTCCAGGCCAGCGACGGCGGAACGGTCGCCGGTGGCCGAATTGCCGAAGCCGAAGCTCGGTGCGCTGTTGATGCCGTTCAGCGCGTAGGAGGCGCCGGTGCCGACGTGGGTATCCCACTCGGC